>CANHMN010000042.1 GCA_947461645.1 Chitinophagaceae bacterium
TTTGCTGCTGGCGGTCCACGCAACAGTTTTGCTCAACCATAATTCATTTGTTTTTTTTGAGAGAGAGGTTGCTCATTATTTGAGCAGCCTCTTTTTTTATTTTAAACTCGTTCATAATTTTTAGCTTTACAAAAAGGACCTTCGTTCTCCATGAAAAAAATCTATTTTGCCTTTTCCTATTGGTTGACTTGGATATTGCTGTTTCAGTCAGCAAGAATGATTTTTAGCTTTTACCACTACAAGGAAAGTCTGAATACCGGCTTAACCGAAATGCTTAAAAGCTTTCTTTACGGGTTAAGAATGGACATGTCGATGGCGAGTTATTTTACAGTGCTATTCTGTTTTATACTCTTATTGCATCCGCTTATCGGTGAAAAAACAACAAAACTTTTGTTGAAAATTTACTCGATTGCATTACTGATTCCTGCTTCGATAATCATATTGTGTGATATGCCTGCCTATGCAGCATGGGGATACCGACTAGATGCAACTCCCTTGAAATACCTGCTTTCACCAAGAGAGGCTGTCGCTTCAACAGCAAACTTACCTTTATTTGGTTTGATAGCAACCTGGCTGATAGCTGTATTGCTGATCAGTAAAATAAAAATAGCATTTATCGAATCCAGAAGCAGTACCATCATGTATGATAAGCGCGATTTGAAAAATACTTTGTTTTTGTTGTTGTTTACAGCAGTTCAGATTATTCCTATTAGAGGAGGATTTCAGCTTGCTCCTATGAACCAAAGCGCTGTATATTTCTCTAATCAACAACATGCTAATCTTTCTGCCATCAATGTTTGCTGGAACTTCATGCATTCGCTTTCTCACGATCTGAATGCAGACACCAATCCTTTTGAATGTATCGATAAGTCGACTGCAAGAAATATTATTGATTCCTTAATGATGCCGGCATCAGACACCATAACAGCAATTCAACGTGTTACTTCTGCTCAACCCAATGTCATTTTGATTGTATGGGAGAGTTTTACCGGCAAGGTTGTTGATTCCTATAAAAATGGTATAGAAATTACACCGGCATTTAACAGACTTAAAAAGGAAGGACTTTATTTTTCAGATATTTATGCAACAGGCGACAGAACCGATAAAGGTATCGTTGGTGTTTTAAGTGGTTATCCTGCTCAACCTACAACTTCAATTGTTAAAGTTCCGCAGAAAGCAGATAAGCTTCCCAAGTTGCCGGCTTTGTTCTCCGAAAAGGGCTATAATACTTCTTTCTATTATGGTGGTGAACTTGAATTTGCCAACATGAAAACATATCTGATGGGAAGCGGTTTCCAACGCTTTGTGAGTAAGAGTGATTTCGAAAGCAAAGACCAAAACTCAAAATGGGGTGCGCATGATGGTGTAGTGATGAACAAATTAAGCCGTGAGCTCGCAAAAGAAAAATCACCATTTTTCAGCACCTGGCTTACCCTCAGCAGCCACGAGCCTTATGAAACCCCGGCACAAACAGCAATAAAAGGAAAAGATGACGAATCCTTATTCCTAAATTCTCTGCATTACACAGATAATGTAATCGGAAACTTTATTCAACAATGTAAGCAACAGCCTTTCTGGCAAAATACCCTTGTTGTCATTATTGCCGACCATGGACATCGTTTGCCTTATTCCAAAGAAAAAATAAATGACTTCAGGATTCCAATGTTATGGCTCGGTGGCGCTTTACAAGCCAAATCACAAATCATCAACAGCACTGGAAGTCAAATTGATTTGGCTAAAACAATCTTGAACCAATTGGAAATAAACAGCAGCTCATTTGTTTGGAGCAAAGACTTGTTGGCAGAAAAAAGAAATCCTTGGGCTTATTTTAGTTTCAACAACGGTTTTGGATGGGTGAAGGACAAGAAAAATTATTTTGTTTACGACAATGTTGGAAACAGGATAATGGAAGAACAAGGCAGCATAGATTCCAATGATATCAAAGCAGGTAAAGCCATGCAGCAAAATAGTTTCGCTGATTATTTGTCTAAATAAATAAGGCCTTTGGAAAACCAAAGACCTTACATCAATTATTCTTGTAGATTATAAATTATACTGCAAAACTGTCGCCACATCCACAACTTCTGCTCGCATTGGGATTGTTGAAATGAAATCCTTTTCCATTCAATCCATCTGTAAAATCGAGTTCAGTGTTCACCAGATAAAGAAAGCTCTTCAAATCGGTAACAAGTTTGATGCCCTTGTCTTCAAAGACTTGATCCATTGGCTTAATTTCATTGTCAAAATCAAGTTTATAGCTCAACCCGCTGCAGCCACCACCAACAACACCTACCCTCAGAAAATAAGAATCGTCACCGGTTACACCGGCTTCGTTCATCAATTGCTGAATTTTTGATTTTGCCTTATCTGTGATGTAAATGCTGTTATCGGTTGCTACCATGTTTGAAAAGATTTATCATTAATGAACGATACTGTCTTCAAATTTGATTTTCTCCAAACCATTTTTTTCTCTGTAATCGTTGATGGCAGCTTTAATTGCATCTTCGGCCAAAACGGAACAGTGAATTTTAACGGGTGGCAGGTTAAGTTCTTCAACAATAGTCATGTTGTCGATTTTCAAAGCCTCATCAACAGACTTTCCTTTTAACCACTCTGTAGCCAAAGAGGATGATGCAATAGCCGAGCCGCATCCAAAAGTTTTGAATTTGGCATCGGTAATCATTCCTGTTTCGCTGTTCACTTCAATTTGCAAACGCATAACGTCGCCGCACTCGGGTGCACCAACTAATCCGGTACCTACATTTTTGCTTGACTTGTCAAGCGTACCAACATTTTTTGGATTTTGGTAATGATCAATAACTTTTTCTGAGTATGCCATATAATTTGTTTTAATTTTTTAAATAGTAATTAATGTCCGGTCCATTCGATGGTATTTAAATCGATTCCTTCTTTGTACATTTCCCAAAGCGGACTCATTTCTCTAAGTTTCAAAACGGTTTCCGAGATAGACTTGATCGTGTAATCAATTTCTTCTTCTGTTGTAAACCTACTTAATCCAAACCTTAAAGAGCTGTGTGCAAGGTCATCACCAAGGCCCAATGCTTTGAGTACGTATGAAGGCTCCAAAGATGCCGAAGTACAAGCTGAGCCTGAGCTTAGAGCGATATTTTTGTTGAAGCCCATTAACAACCCTTCTCCTTCCACATGTTTGAAAGAAATATTGGTAACATGTGGCAAACGATGTTCCTTGTTACCATTAACATAGGATTCTTCAATTTGAGTAAGGGAAGATTCCAGTTTATCTCTCAATTTGCTTATTCTTTCGGTATCTGCTTGCATTTCAAGCATACAAAGTTCACAGGCTTTTCCGAAACCTACGATTCCGGGTACATTTAACGTACCGCTTCTCATGCCTCTTTCGTGACCACCACCGTCCATTTGGGCGGTTACTTTAACCCTTGGATTTTTCCTTCTCACATAAAGCGCTCCCACTCCTTTAGGTCCATACATTTTGTGCGCGGTGAATGCCATAAGGTCAATACCATCTTTGTTTACATCTACAGGTATTTTACCTACAGCCTGTGTAGCATCTGTAAAAACCAATACGCCATGTTTACGAGCGATTGCACTGATTTCTTTGATCGGCATCACCGTACCAATTTCGTTGTTGGCATACATTATGGAAATAAGAATAGTAGTTGGTTTGATGGCCGCTTCCAATTTAGCGAGGTCAATCAAACCATCATCATTCACTTCAAGATAAGTAACCTCTCCTCCTTGCTTTTCAATGTGCTTGCAGGTATCCAAAACAGCTTTGTGTTCTGTAGTAACGGTTATAACGTGATTGCCTTTGGAAGCATACATTTCAAAAACACCCTTTATGGCAAGGTTATCTGCTTCAGTAGCTCCCGAAGTGAAAAGAATTTCTTTTGGATCGGCTCCTACCAGTTTAGCAACCTGCTCTCGTGCATAATCTACCGCTTCCTCAGCAGCCCAGCCAAAGGGATGGTTTCTGCTTGCCGCATTTCCAAAATGATTGGTAAAAAAGGGCATCATGGTCTCCAGCACTCTGGGATCCATAGGGGTAGTAGCATTGTTGTCTAAATAAATAGGTAGATTAAGCATGATTCTGATTAAATGGTTTGTTTCATTTGAATAACGCGAAATTAATACAAAAGGTTTTTTGTTTCGGTGTAAAAGGCAATCTTATTTTAATTTAACGTATTTCGTAAACGAGCGGCATTGCATATTTCTTAATTAGAAATTAATTGATTAAGATTGCTGCCGAATATTCAAGAAAATCTGTAATAAATGAAAAATATCGAACATATAGGCATTGCTGTCAAAGACCTCAACTTCTCCATCCCTCTTTTTGAGCGATTGCTTAAAACACCTTGCTACAAGACCGAAATGGTTGAATCTGAAAGGGTAAATACCGCTTTTTTTCAAACCGGCGAAAGCAAGATAGAATTGGTTCAAAGCGAGACTGCTGATGGCGTAATATCTAAATTCATTGAAAAAAAAGGCGAAGGTATTCATCACATTGCCTTTGAAGTAGAAGATATTCTTGCCGAAATGAAAAGGCTTTCAGAAGAGGGTTTTCAACTTTTGAACGAATCGCCGAAAAAAGGTGCTGATAACAAATGGGTTTGTTTTCTTCACCCCAAAGGAACCAATGGTGTATTGGTGGAGTTGTGCCAGACTATCAAATAGAGCGAATAAGCTGGCTAAAACGTTGGGCATGGTATGCCAACATTACCCATGTTTTCTTTGGTAATAATCAAAGAAAATTCAAAACTCCTCGGAATAGAGGGGCCATCGTTTTGTTTTGATGTGGTAATATCATAGGTCAGTCCCATTTGTACCTTGCCCTGCAACCATCCAATGTAGGGATAAAAGGAATCCCCTTCTCTAAACCATCCGCCCAGGTATAAAATAGTCTTTTGATCTCCTCTTGAAAGATCTTTTCCTATGCTTCCACCTACAGCAAAATAGGATGGTAATGCTTGCGATTGGTATATGCCATTGAAACTGAGGATGGTGGTTTCAGAAGTTTTGAATTCCGCATTGGCGTGTGCAACATACCTGATGGGCAGTAATTGTAGCGGATCATTTAAAAAAGATTGTTTAGGTCTGTTAAGATTGAAAACAGCACCACCAATTTTAAAACCTTTTTCCTTGTCTCGGTAGTTGTACAATAAACCCGCCCCCAATGATACAAATGGCTTTAAACTGTTTAAAGCTGTTTCGCCGTTTGGTAGTGTAACGTCAAATCCGCCGCTCGTGAATTGCTCGCCGAAGGTCAGTCTAGAGTAATCGATCGTTCTGTTTCCATAAAGTGCATGTAAGCCTATGGCAACAGACTCCATGTATTCATCATCGTAAGAAAGGGGTTTGTGATAGGCGAACGTTCCCACTCCATAGGTACTTTTGAATGCTCCATACATGCTTTGATCCATTAACAATGTACCGCCAACAGCCATGGTGCCCGTTTTGGAATCATCGATTCCATTGTGGGTTTGTCCGGTGATTTTGTATTCACCTGAGAAGGCCTGAGTATTGAATGGAGTTGATGCATTTCCCCATTGCTGACGCCAATTACATGAAACCTTCCAATTTTGGATTCCTGATCCTGCCAATGCGGGGTTAACAAATTGTGACGCCACGAAGAACTGTGAAAAATGAGGGTCTTGTGCTTTCAGTTTTAAAAAACACAGATTGCTCAAAAATAAAATCAGAAAAATTTTGTTTCTCATCGCAGTAAGATTGTTTGTCCTCTTCTCATAATTGTTTTGCCTTTTTTATCTATGCCCTCAGCAATCCAAACATAAGTTTCAGCGGGTTGTTTTTTACCTATAAACGTGCCATCCCATTTTTGCAACGGATTTCTAGTTTCAAACAGCAATTGTCCCCATCTGTTGAACACCCTGAAAATAGTCAGCTTCTCCATTCCCACCAGAAAAATAGCTAACATATCATTATGTCCGTCTGCATTCGGAGTGAATGCCGTTGGAACCGCGATATCTGTATTGTCAAAAATATTCACCATTAAAGTATCATAAATAAAACAGCCGGCATTGTTGCGGATTTGGATGATATATTCCTGTTGAGAATCGTGGTTGAAAACCGGATCAATTACATCTGACCTGTTCAAACCCAAAGAAGGCAACCAAAGAAATTCATTGCCAACGTTTCTCGCATATAGTCTAGTGTCAGTCAATTTCAATGCATTTACAGAAGTATAGCGAATGCCGGATATTGACGATTCAATAGGAATAACAAAATCGGATGTTGTTGACAATGAAGGACAATCTATGGACGATATTGTTAGCTGTACCGTAAAAACCATAGCAGTATCAAATACATGTGTAGGTGAATAATTTACAGAATCGATCGAACTTCCATCACCAAAATTCCAATACCATTTTATCGGGCTGCTGTTGGAAATATCGCTGGTGTTGTTGAATAGTACAGGAATATTCAAACAATTACTGTTGTTTATAAATGCCGGAATTGGTTTTTCTTTCAATGAAAGTTGAACGGTACCTAAAGCGAGTTTTTTACAACCTTCTGTAGAAACCAATTCCAAGGTGTATACTCCGGGTAAAGTGGCTAAATAACTTGATTGAGTTGCACCCTGAATCTCATTGCCATTGTAATACCATTGATAACCATTTGCAGCTGAGCCCTGCAATAAACGTGGAGTTCCCTGACAAATGAAAGTAGTATCGGGCATGTCAAGATTGCCTTCAGGAAGTTGATTGATAATAATGCTGTCTGAAATACTTTTCACACTGCAGCCAGCAGTATTGGTAACAAGAACCTGGTAACTTCCGGCAGTTAATACAAGTAAGGAGTCTGTCGTAGCATTTGGAATAGGTGTTCCACCAATCATCCATTGATAGCCACTAACAGAACCTGCACCCGCTTGGACATCTGCATGTAAAACGATTTGATCCCCTGCACAAATTTCATAAGGTCCATTTGGACTAACATTTACCAATGGACTTGGAAGTATTGTTATGGGTTTTTGAATACTATCCACACAGCCGCTGTCACTAGTAACTATCAATTTTACTTGATAATTAAATTGATTCGGAATAACATATTGATGACTAACGGTTGGGCCAATGCTATCATTACCATCCCCGAAGAACCAATGATGAGTTGTAGTATTTTCTGAAGAAATATACGAAGCTGAATTGAAACTGAAATCATTTTCCAAGAAACACTGTGCGGGAGGAGTAACAAAATCAGGATCTGGTAAAGGATTGATTAAAACTGATTTTCTTATGCTATCAACACATCCTTTATCTGTGGTACTGATGAGCAAGACGCTGTGGTCTCCTGATCCGTTGAAAGTAGTACTTGCATTTGTTCCATTAACCAATACTCCAGTGCCAAAGTCCCATTGATTCTGAGCCACATTACTGGGAGCAACAATCGAGCTATTACTGGAAAATTGAAATAAATTACCTGAGGATAAAAAACATTGTGGTAGTGGTGTTATAAAATCAACAGTGGCATTGGGATGTACAACCACTTTTATTGTGGTATCATCTTCACAACCCATGTCAGAAGTAACAGTCAACTTCACATCAAAAGTATCCGCTGTGCTGTAAGTATGGTTTACTGATGCCCCTGCCTGAGAGGATTGATCACCAAACTGCCAAGCGTAGTTTGTAATTGAACCCGTTTGTACGGTGGAATTGCTGTTAAACGTAAAATTATTTGTTCCCAAACACTGTGCTAATGGCGGATTAAAAACAGCCTGAGGGCCTGGATTTACAACTACAGGTTTGGTTATACTTGTAGAACAATTGTTGTTACTCACCACAGTTAAAATAACATCGTAAGTGCCTGGTGCAGAAAAAGATTGTGTAACGACGTCTCCAATCTGTGTGCCTAAGGAACCAAAATCCCACACTGTGGAATTGATGGTGCCGGAAGATACCGAAGAATTACTGGTAAAAGTAAAGTCATTGGCAGACAAACATTGTGGCGGTGGTGGTGTGAAATTGGCTGATGGGCTTGGTGCAGGGCTAACTTGAACCTGAGATGTTGCAGAACAACTTGTAGCTGTTTGCGTTCCGGTTACTGTATAGGTGGTTGAGCCAGTTGGATTGACATTTACGGTTGTCTGATTAACAACGGTAAGAGAAGAAGCCGGAGTCCAATTATAATTATCTGCCCCTGAAACGGTAATAGAGCCGGTTGCTCCGAAGCAAAATGGCGTAGTACTAACCGTTAGAACTGGTTTGGGGTTTACATTAACAACAACCGTATCTCTTGCAACGCATTTTGTGGTGTTGTCTGTTGCCACCAGTTGATAGGTTGTTGTATCCGCTGGACTTGCATTAACCGAAAAAGAATTGGTAGAACTTAAACCAGTAGATGGCGACCAAGAATAAGTTACGTTGGGTATGGAATTGGTGGCGAGCGCAACTGAACCAGACTCGCAAATAGATTTGTCGGCAACGGGATTAATATTCAACACGGGTTGCTCAACAGTTACTTTCAACGTATCCCTACAAACTTGTCCTGAAGTGGGATTGGCTGGTGGAATAACTTCCAAATTCAGCGAAGTACCACCTGTCAATCCATTGTTCATTGTAACATTTTGCCCTGTTGCCACAATTGAGGTGTAACTGGCATTCCACCAGTTATAGGTCTGAAATCCGGGAGGGCCCGACAAAATTGTTATAGGAGGAGTGTTACAGTTGTTCTTTGCCGTTGCTCCCAATTGACAACCCTCAATATCAAGATAAGCATAGCCCCAGTGACCTCCAAGCGTACAATCTGTAGTGGTAAACTTTAGTTTAAGTTCCCTATTTGGATAAGATGTCAAGTTAACAAAAACCTTAGACCATGGCTTGTACCATACTTTTGAATTGTTTCCTGATACTGGCGACTGAACAAATCCAGGTATACCAGGCTGAGCCACGTATTCTATTTTGCCACAATTCACCAGTTGGTTTGTAACAGCGTCAATTATTTCTACCTTAAATCTGGGCTTTTGATCATACTGATGACCATCGGGATCCTCAAAAACAACAGCATATTGATAAGATATTGAAAAGTTATTTCCTTGAGGTGGAGTCGTAATGTTAAACTCAACAGCTTCTGCAAGTGAACCGGGACCGATAAGCGGTAATCCAGTGACTGTTGTAAAGCTAACTTCATGCTCACTACTTCCCAGCTTTAAACAATAGTTGCTGCCGTCAGGAGGATTAATGGGAAAAAATCCATAAGGATCCAAAAATGAGGGGACAGTTCTCGGAATAATTTCATGCCTGTCGGGTAAATTTGATGTTGGTGTTAAAATGGTTTCATTGTTGCCGGTTGTACTATTTCCATGGATTCCCAGCAATGAATTTCCGGAAATCTGATCAAACAATGGAGGCTTGACAATGCCTGTGAAACATTTCCATCCATTAAAAGTCCCCTCTTCAAAATCAATGTTCTGAGGGCAATTAACATTAAGCCTATTGGTTTCCTGACTGTATTGACGAGAAGAATTGTCCGTTACCGCTATCCAACCGGGAGGTAAAATATTCCCTGAATGATTGATGTATGCATATTTGTTGTTTAATATGATGGAAGCTTTTCCATTCCAAAAACTGTTGACATGTGTGGCCTCTAACTTTTTGAATTCATTGCCCATTTTGTCAATTAAATACCAAACACCACTTCTCTTTACTGCAGTGGTACGACCGAAAAAACCATTTACCTTTTCATATTGTGGAGGTATGATTTCTTTTCCTTGCTTATCCATAAATCCCCATTTACCGGAGAACTTCACGGCAGCCAAATTTTCATAATAGGGCATTATGATTTCGTAACTTCTTTTGGCTACTCTTTTGCCTTCTTCATTTGATATTCCACAATTGTCATCAGGTCTAGATGAAAATGGTTTTGCCGATTTGGTATTTTCAAAGTGAGAAAGGTTTTTAGGCTTATGCTTTACAGATTGCTTAACCTGTTGAGCAAAAATTGAGATACTGCAAACTGATGTTGCTAAATACAACAAAAAGGTTTTTACACACGACATGGATATGTTTTTATGTAATAGCATGCTATGCATATTTTATGCCAATTGATTGAATAAAGTCAATTTTAACGAAGTAATATTGTTTGTCCCCTTCTGTTTATCACAGCCCCCTGCTTATCTGTTCATTCAGCAATCCAAACATAAGTTTCTGAATATTGTAAATTGCCCTTGAATCTTCCATTGCAAAACGACTGCTTATCGATGGTTTCAAATACATGCTGTCGCCATCCATTGTAAACCCTAAAA
>CANHMN010000043.1 GCA_947461645.1 Chitinophagaceae bacterium
CCATTCCGCCTTATAAAATTCACGAATGTATACTGAGGCTGACGTAATATTTCCTGCGGTTTTGTTTTTTTCAATGAGCGACTGAATTTCGGTCTTGTGTTGCGCTAGTTGAACAGATTCGCATGAAGGTTCAGCATAAAGCAATGGTCTGATATACTGAAAACCGGTTAACCTTTTAATATTGTAATTGCTACACGCATTTTGGTTATTAAGTATTTCCTCCTCTGCAGCCAATACTGACGAAGACTTGTAATTGAAATAACAAAAACCAAACAAGGATAATAAAGTAGGAATAGCAAATGTAATTAGAGCAAAATAAAGGGGCACTTTTTTGGTGAGCATGTTTTAAATTTTATCGTGCAATTTAGCCTATTTATTGAATTTTTGCAAGAGATAGGTGTTTTGAATCTCACAAAATTTGAAATTGTTCAAGGGTATGTACTTATTAGTTGACTGATGATTATATTTGCTGACTTTAACATTTGACCAATATGAATTATAAACTCATCAACAACATTACAGGCTGGGCAATTTGCCTTATTGCCTGTTCAGTTTATTTAATGACTATGGAAGCAACAGGAAGTCTTTGGGACTGTGGCGAATTTGCTTCTAGTGCCTTCAAACTTCAAATCCCTCACCCACCAGGTGCTCCTTTGTTTGTTTTGATTGGAAGAATCTTTATGATTCCTTTTGGTAATCAAAATGCCATAATCGGCTTAAATGCGATGAGTGCACTTGCCAGTGGATTTACAATTTTATTCCTTTTCTGGACCATCACTCACTTTGCAAAAAAAATTGTTCAAAAAGACGAAGGCGAACTTACCACCAATAACATTTTGGCTATTATGGCTGCAGGTGTTGTGGGTGCTCTTGCCTATACTTTTTCTGACTCTTTCTGGTACAGTGCTGTAGAAGGTGAAGTATATGCCCTATCTTCTTTTTTTACTGCCATTGTATTTTGGGCTATGCTGAAGTGGGAACAAAATGTTACCGAAGAACATGAGCAAGGTGTTAAAGGTCATTTTACCAAAGCCGACAGATGGATTATTTTAATTTTTTACCTGATGGGACTTTCCATTGGTGTGCATTTATTGAACCTACTAACTATTCCTGCAATCGTTATCATTTACTATCATAAGCGTTACGCTGCTACCAAATGGGGTACGTTTTGGGCTTTCCTTATTGGTTGTATTCTTACTGGATTAGTACAAAAAGCTGTCATACAATGGAGCATTAAAGGCGCATCCAAAATGGATATTATGTTTACCAATAGCTTTAACCTGCCTTATTTCTCCGGTTTTGCCTTTCTGTTTTTGTTGATTGGTTTTGGTATTTACTTCGGACTTAAAACAGCTCAAAAGAAAAATTGGAACTTTCTTAAATTAGGTCTTTGGAGCTTTGCGTTTATGCTTCTGGGTTATTCTACTTACTTCACAACCATGATAAGAAGTAATGCAAATCCTGCTATTGATATGTACAACGTAGACAACCCCGTTAGTTTGGAGGGGTACGTTAGCAGAGAACAATACGGCGACTGGCCTATCTTATACGGACAAGATTTTACTGCACAAATTATTGATGCTCCTGTTGAAGAAACCTACATCAAATCAAATGGCAAATATGAAAAAAACGGGAAAAAAGTAAGTTATGTTTATGCCGACGCTGACAAACATCCTTTCCCTAGAATGTGGGATCAGAGCAACGATCAGGGACACGCAGATTATTATGCAAGCTGGGCTGGTATCGCAAAAGACAAGGATGGCAATTGGGAAAGGGCTCCAACCATGGCTGAAAACATAGGCTTCTTCTTCGACTACCAACTCAATTGGATGTACTGGAGGTATTTCATGTGGAACTTCGCCGGAAAACAAAATGATGTTCAAGGCATTAGCATTGGTAATCCCCGCGACGGCAACTGGCTTACCGGCATTGGTTTTTACGACAACATCAGATTGGGTGATCAAAATAAATTACCTGACAGCATGAAAAACAACAGAGCAAACAATAAGCTTTACATGTTGCCTTTCATCCTTGGATTACTCGGATTAATTTATCAAAGCAAGAAAGATAAAAAGGATGCTTTGGTTTCCGGATTGCTGTTTTTCTTTACCGGACTTGCCATCTGCATTTACCTCAACCAGGCAGGAAATCAACCAAGGGAAAGGGACTACGCTTACGTAGGTTCGTTTTATGCTTTTGCCATTTGGATAGGTATCGGCGTGTTGTATATTCGCGAACTTCTTTCAGCTGCATTGAAAAACAAACAACTGGGTACTGCAGGTGCAGCTGTTGCTTGCTTATTAGCCGTTCCTGTTTTGATGGCTGCTCAAGAGTGGGATGACCACGACAGAAGCCAAAAATCAATCGCTAAAGATTTAGCCATTAATTATCTTGAAAGCTGTCCTCCTAATGCTGTATTAATAACTTTTGGAGACAATGATACTTACCCTCTATGGTACGCTCAGGAAGTAGAAGGAATAAGACAAGATGTAAGAGTAATCAACAGTAGTTTGTTGGGTACAGATTGGTACATCAATCAACTGAGGTACAAATTAAACCAAAGTGATCCCATTGACCCCATTTGGACAGCTGCTCAAATTGAGGGATCTTCAAGAGATATCGTAAGATACAATCCCAATCCTGCGCTTACCAACGGACAGTATATGGATTTGTATACCATGATGAAAGATTATGCAGGTTCTGATGATCCAACCAAAGTAGGTGTAACCAATGACGGCGAAAGCGTAAATACTTTTCCTTCTCAAAAAGTATCTGTACCGGTAGACTCAGCATTGGTGAGAACGAATGGTACCGTAAATGCTGATGACAACGTTGTAAATCAGCTGCAATTTGAATTCAATAAAAATTACCTCTTTAAAAATGATGCTGCCATATTAAACATCATAGCAGCAAACAAATGGAAGCGTCCAATTTGTTTCACTTCACCTTATAACGAACTTGGTTTTGAAAAATACCTTCGTCAAGATGGGATGGTTTACAGACTTGTTCCTGTTGAAAATGGCGGCGTAAACAAAAATTGGGTGATGGATAAGATGATGAACAAATTCAAATCCGGAAATGCCAACAACAAAGCGGTGTTCTTTGATGAAGAAAACAGAAGACACCTCAACAGCATTCGTTTAGCATACGGTCAGGCCGCCTCTGCATTGGCAGATGCCGGCAGAAAAGAAGATGCAAGGAAATTACTCGACAAATGCGATTCCTTGATTCCTGATCAAAACATGCCTTACGGTACAACAGGCAGGTACCAACAATGCAATCAAATTTCCATGCAAATGCTTTATGCAGCTTTAAAAGCAGACCATAATCAATTGGCAGATAAAATCACCAAGAGTCTGAAAAAAGACATGCAACAACAAGCAAATTTTTACGAATCACTTACCGGCTCTAACAGAGAAGCTGTTTCAACTGAAGAAGAAAGAAACATGAATCTGATGAGAAGTTTGGAGGGATTAGAACAGCAATTCAAAATGATGCAACAAGCTACACAACCTACCCCTCCTGCGAATAAAGCCATAACCGATTCAGCCAAGCCCTAATTACTAAGTCTTGATAAATAACTTAAAAATCCCGCATTGCGGGATTTTTTTTATCACTTGAATGAGCAAAAGGTTACATTACATTAACTTCCCGCTCCAGCATGATTCCAAATTTCTCAAAGACAGAAGAAACAATTTCATGGCTTAGTTGAAGTATTTCATTGCCGCTTGCTTTACCGTAATTAACCAGCACTAAAGCCTGTTTTTGATAACAACCTGCATCACCCTTCCTAAATCCCTTCCAACCACATTGCTCTATTAACCATCCAGCAGCTATTTTCATTTTATTCGCAGAGGTTGGGTATCCACTGAGGTTGGGATATTGTAATTTAAGTTGATGGTAATGTGTTTGGGTAATTTCAGGATTTTTAAAAAAACTACCTGCATTACCAATCTTAGTAGGATCGGGAAGTTTGCTGTTGCGAATGTTCATCACCGCTTGGGCAATGTCATTCAATAATGGATTGCTAACACCCATTTCACGTAGTTCCTCATTGATAGCGCCGTAAGTGGTATTCAAAACAGGTTTTTTATGCAGCAAAAAAGTAACTGAAGTAATAACGAATTTATTTTGATAGGCTCTTTTAAAGATGCTGTCACGGTAACCGAACAAACAATCTGCTTTTTTCATCACTACCATTTCCCCATCAGCAATTCGCATTGCCTCAAGTTCATAAAAAACATCCTTTAGTTCCACTCCATAAGCTCCTATGTTCTGTATAGGCGAAGCACCCACACTTCCAGGTATTAAAGCAAGATTTTCAACTCCGGCATATCCGTGGTGTACACAGTAAAGTACAAATTGATGCCAATTGACACCGGCACCGACTTTTACATAAAAATGTTCATCCGTTTCCATAACCAATTCAATGCCTTCTATTTCATTTTTTAAAACTAATCCGTCGAAATCATTGCAAAAAAGGATATTGCTGCCCCCACCAAGAATTAAGATTCTTTCAGTATTTGCGGCTCTTTGAGCAAGTATTGCTTGTAATTCATCGGTAGTTTTAAAAGCAGCAAACAAAGATGCTTTCACATCCATACCAAAAGTATGAAAAGGCTGAAGCGATATGTTTTGTTGAATAACCAAGAGCAGTGTTTTAATTAAAGCGGATCAACATCCACAATATTATGAATTGATTTGAATCTTTTTTCAGCTGTCATCAAATTAATATGATGCAACAATGCTTTTTTGGCTCGTGCCATTTCGATAGATGATTTAGGCAATTTTATTATCATCTCCATCAAAAAGAAATTTCTTTGTCTTGCTATCACAGGAGCTGCGGGCCCTATTACAGCACCTTTAAAATCTTTTTTCAATGAAGAAGTCAATAGTTCTGCTGCTTCCATGCATCTTTGTTCATCTTTGTGTTTCAATGTTATCCTTACCAATCTGCAAAAGGGCGGATACATGAATTCATGACGTGATTGGATTTCATGTTGGTAAAACCCCTCGTAATCATGGTTTTTGACAAATTGAACAATAGGGTGATTGGTTTGATAAGCTTGAATGAGCACCTTCCCTTTCTCTTCCTTTCTTCCTGCTCTTCCACTTACCTGTTCCATCAATTGAAAAGCCCTTTCATTGGCGCGAAAATCAGCAAAGCTCAATAATCCATCAGCATCCAAAACGCCAACCAATTGTACCCTGTCAAAATCAAGGCCTTTAACCACCATTTGGGTACCTATCAAAACATCTATTTGTCCTTTTTCTACTTCAAGAATTAATTTGTCATGTGCCTGTTTGCCTCTGATACTGTCAACATCCATTCTTGCCACCTTCAATTGAGGAAATGCTTCCTGAATCAATTCTTCAATTTTCTCCGTACCAAAATTTCTTTCCAACCATTGTGTACTTCCGCAAGCTGTGCACTCAATAAGTTTAGGATAAATACTTCCACAATAATGGCAATGCAGCTTCTTACTGTATTTGTGAAGCGTAAGGGAAACATCACAATGATTGCATTGGGGAATAAAACCACAACTTCCACAGATAAGGTAGGGGCTGTATCCTCGTCTGTTTTGAAACAAGATAACCTGTTTGTTTTGTTCAACCGTAGCAGCTATCTCTGCTTTCAAGGTAGGTGTGATGAAACTGTATTTTTTATCCGGACTTTTTTCTTTCTGTGGATGCACCAATTCTATCTCGGGTAGTTTGATGTCACCAAAACGGGCATTCAAAGTTACATAGCCATATTTGTTTTGTTGAGCATTGTAAAAGCTTTCCAAAGAAGGTGTTCCACTTCCCAAAAGTACTTTAGCGTCAAACAAGGATGCGTAGAAAATAGCCGCATCTCTCGCATTGTATCTTGGTGCAGGATCTTGTTGCTTGTAAGAGGCGTCATGCTCCTCATCTACTATGATGCAACCAAGGTTTTGAAAAGGCAAAAAAAGGCTGCTACGTGCACCCAACACAACTGTTACTTCTCCTAGCTTTACTTTGTTCCACAGCTCAACCCGCTCCTGGTCATTAAACTTTGAATGGTAAATGGCAAGATGTCCCCCGAAATATTTTTTCAATCTGCGTTTAATCTGAGCCGTGAGTGCAATTTCAGGAAGCAGGTATAAAACCTGTTGTCCTTTGCGAATATGGTCTTCAATGATTTTCACATAAAGCATGGTTTTACCGCTTCCGGTAACCCCTTTCAGCAGGCATACATTTTTATGTTCCCATTTTTGCTGAATGTCATTCAAGGCAAGTTGTTGGTCGGCAGACAATTGAAAATCTATATCAATCCATTTTTCTCCGTGGATGATTCTATCTATGTTTCGCTTTTCCTCTTTGATAATACCCTTTTCACGAAGCGCATTGAATTGTGCATTTGAGGCATCAGCTTTTTTCAACAATGCAGATTTTAACACCTCCCCTTCGGTCTTTTGAATATGCAAAAAAGACAATAGAAGTTGAAGTTGTTTAGGTGCTCCTTTCCAATCATCAAAGAGTTTATTTAGTGAGGAGTCATCGTTGTATTTTTCATTCAACAGAACATAAGTCTCTTGCTTGGCTTTGTATTTTTCGTTCAACGATTCCCAAATCATGCCAATATTCTTGTGTAAAATCGATTTTACTATAGCGTAAACTTTTTTACCATCAAGTAGCAATTGAATCTCCGAAATTTGCAATTGTTTTCGAATGGAAAGTGCCTCAGTGAGAAGAAATTCATCATCTGAAAGATTATTAAAATCAACCGTTTCGCCTTCATTGTAAATTAAAAGAGATTCACCCGTAAGTTTAAAGTGAGCAGGCAAAGCAGCAGCCATCACTTCACCTTCTGAACACAGGTAATATTCGCACATCCATTCCCACAATTTGAGCTGATGAGAATATACCAAAGGGACATCATCTAATACACTTAATATTGGTTTGGTGGGATAGTCTGGTTGTTTATTGGATACCAACTTCACCAACGCAGCATACTTTTTGTTTTTACCGAAAACCACTTCTACCCTTACCCCTGGCTGAACTGAAGATGCAAGATCGTTTGGAACGCTGTAGCTGTAATTGCGTGGTATAGCAAGGGGCAGTATCACATCAACCCAAAGCTGAGATGAGGATGTTTGAAACAACTGTCCGTTTTGAAAAGTACTCATGTTACTGCAATCATTGTATCCATTTGGCCTTGTACTTGCGCAATGCAACATCCATGGCATTATACACTTTTTCTTTAAGCAAAGTAACGTCGTCAAGACCTAAACCTTCTACTGGAATTTCTTCCAAATAAACAATCCTTGATTTTCCGGGTGTTAGCGAAAATGCACTTCCGAAATGCAATCTTTCGTAAGCATCCAAAAATAGCAAGGGCTTAATAGGCGTTTTGGTTTCTATGGCAATGCGGAAAGCTCCGTCATAAAAGTTCAATAAGGGCTGAGAGGTTTCATTAAAAGTTCCCTCCGGGGCCAACACTATGGAAATGTTGTTGTCAATGGCTTCTTTTAAATCTGCAACGCATCTTGCCCTGTCGTTTTTATCGGAGCGCTTAACCATTATAACCGCGCTGCTGTATATAAAACCGAAGAGAGGAATTTTGGAAATTTCGTATTTCCCAAGCCCTCTAATATTTTGGTTTCTTATGGCCATCAAAATGATGAAGGCATCAAGATAAGAAATGTGGTTAAAGACAAAAACAGAAGGTTTTCTTTTATCATGGGGTGCCTCGTAGAGTATACTATGTCTGATACCCAGCATCAACATCATGATGTCTACTACACAACGTACTATAAAATAAATGGCATTCCCTCGTTTTGGTGATGGCATCCAAAATGTAAACAACACCAATAGTAAGGTAACAAATGTTAGCACAAGAAGAACAATCCCCGCGTAAACAATATACAACAGCTTCAAAAATTTCATAATCGTTAGATAGATAGAATTGCGAATGTAGTCACAAACCAATAGATGCATCAAAGATTGTAGATTTTTTCAAATTATTTTATTTTTAATATTATAATTTCCTCATTCTTCGGTGCTATTTGTTAACAATAATGACAATTACCTCTGTTTTTATGATTAAGAGTATATAAAAAGAATGAGTAAACAAAAAAGGTATAAAAAACATTCCAATAATAAACTAAAGTCCTTACCTTTGCCGTCCAAAATTTGGGAATATTATGTTAGCAGTAGTAAAAATCGCAGGTCAGCAATTTAAAGTAAAAGCGGGTGACAGTTTGTATGTACCGCACATTGGCGGACAAGCAGGTGATTCTGTAGAGTTCACTGATGTTTTAATGACAGACAATGGAACTACCATTTCAAGTGGTTCTGGTGTAAAAGCTGTTGTAAAAGCAGAAATTGTAAATGACCTAATTAAGGGCGATAAAGTAATCGCTTTTAAAATGAAAAGAAGAAAAGGTTTCCGTAAAAAACACGGACATCGTACGCAGTATACTCAAATTAAAGTAACTGCAATTGCTTAATCAATCATCTCTTTAAATCATTTCGCAAAAACCATAAACAATGGCACATAAGAAAGGTGAAGGTTCGGTAAAGAACGGCCGCGATTCACAAAGCAAAAGATTAGGTGTAAAAATATACGGTGGACAATCTGCTTCATCAGGTAACATCATTCTGCGTCAGCGTGGAACTGTTTATCATCCTGGTAAAAATGTTGGTCTTGGAAGAGACTACACTATTTTTGCGTTGGCTGATGGAGTAGTTGAATTCAGAAAAGGAAAAGACAACAGAACTTTCGTTTCTGTTGCAACCGTATAAAATTTTAAGAATTTTTAATTTTTTTTTGGTAATTTGAAAATAGTATTTACTTTTAAGTATTATTTACTAACCAATTAAATTTAAAAAAATGGCTACAAAGAAAAAAGCTGCTCCAAAAAAAGCTGCTCCAAAGAAAGCTGCTGCTAAGAAAGCTGCTCCTAAAAAAGCTGCTGCTAAGAAAGCTGCTCCTAAAAAAGCTGCTAAGAAAGCTGCTCCTAAAAAAGCTGCTGCTAAGAAAGCTGCTCCTAAAAAAGCTGCTGCTAAGAAAGCTGCTCCTAAGAAGAAGTAAGCTTATCTTGCTCAACGGAGCAAAAGATAATAGTCCCGGTTTTTTAGCCGGGACTTTTTTTTGTTCGTCTATAACCTCATTCAGCCTTAACTTTAAACCATGGATAATTATCAGATTGCTGACCTGTTTTCGCTTTATTCCAAGCTGCTAGATATACACGGCGAGAACTCCTTCAAATCTAAATCTTATGCTGCGGCTGCTTTTGCCATTGAAAAACTTCAAGTTCCCCTATCAGATTTAGCGAAAGAAAAAATGTCCTCCATTAAAGGTATTGGCACTCCAGTTGTTCAAAAAATCGTTGAAGTATTAGAGACAGAAAAACTTTCAGTATTAGATGACCTCATTGAAAAAACTCCCCCGGGTATTATTGAGATGTTATCGATCAAAGGTATTGGACCTAAAAAAATAAATACCATTTGGAAAGAAATGGAAATAGAGAGCATCGGTGAGTTGTTGTATGCCTGCAAAGAAAACAGATTAAAATTGTACAAAGGGTTTGGAGAAAAAACACAACAAAATGTAATTGATTCTATTCAGTTCTATTTTAGCAATAAAGGCTTTTACCTGTATGCTCAAGCATTACCTGTAGCGAGTGAAATATTAAAACTGCTGAAACAACTTTTACCTGAATTTCAAATTGAAATAACCGGTGCGATTAAACGGCAACTGGAGACCATAGAGCATTTTGATTTTGTTACCGATGCTGCTATGCACACAATTATAGAAATGTTTAGCGCTAACGAATTTTTAAAACTCTCTAGTCAATCGGAAGATCACTTGTTGCTTTCAACCCCTTACAATGTTGAGATTCGTCTTTTCGCTTTTCCCGATAATTTCAGAAGGAATGCTATAAGGCTGAGTTCTTCTCCTGAATTTTGGGAGGCTTTAAGTCCCCATATTGCTGCAATAGACAATTCAACAGATGAACAAACATTATTTACACAATGTAATCTTCAGCCCATACCCTCTTATTTAAGAGAAGAAACCGAAATGGTCAAAAGAGCTATTTCCCATTCGCTTCCAGTTGTACTTGAAACCAAAGACATTAAAGGTATCATTCATTGTCATACCCAATGGAGCGATGGAGCCCATTCTGTTGAGGAGATGGCTATTGCAGCCAGAGATTTGGGCTTGGAGTACATTGCTATCAGCGA
>CANHMN010000044.1 GCA_947461645.1 Chitinophagaceae bacterium
ATTGTAAATAAATTATTATCTATACTTTTACGACTACAAAATTCAAATACGCCGAACATGCTGAAGTTAAAACTCTTTTTCATTCAAAAAACAAAAGCAATATTTGCTCTTCTTAAATTACACAAAGTATTCGGCATCTTTAATGGGTTATTTTTGAATCTGGCATATCTATCAATCCAATCGAAATGGATTAACGATAATAAAAATATCCCCTATAATGATTTTTACACTGGCAATCGCAACCGAGACAAGCGACTTAATTTATATTCCTACCTCAATAATGAAATAATTAAAAATTCTCCTATTAACTATTTAGAGTTTGGAGTAGCAAATGGAGGTTCATTTTACTGGTGGTTGGAAAACCATAAAAATCCAGCTTCAAGATTTCATGGATTTGATACTTTTACCGGTTTGCCGGAAGATTATGGTCCATTCAAGAAAGGGGAAATGAGTAATGGGAATGAGGTTTTAAAGACCGACGATCTAAGAGCGAGTTTTTATCAAGGACTTTTTCAACAAACACTTCCTGGTTTTTTAAAAAAGTTTGATAATTCTAATTTGACTGTAATTCATATGGATGCTGATTTGTACACTGCAACATTATATACATTAACTTCAATGGCACACTTTTTAAAGAAAGGGGATATTATTCTTTTTGATGAGTTTTGCGTACCTACCCATGAATTTCTAGCTGTTAAAAATTTTACCGAATCCTATTATGTAGATTTGAAACCTATTGCAGCATCCAATAATTTTTTATTTACAGCATTTCAAGTTGTTTAACCGAAGATTTATTTTAATTCTTGTTTTCTTTATAAATTTTGATTTGGTTTAAAATAAATCTGACATTCTCTTGTTTGTTCCGGCATCTCATGAATACAATTAATTTCTTTGTTTGTCTTTTTAAGTAATTGACTTTAATCATTTATTTCTTACTTTAGTTTTTTAGTCAAACCATCAAGGATTGATATTCCAAATTTAATAACATGAACAGAAAACAATTGTTTGATAATCAGGGCTATTTGGTATTAGAGCAATTTAATACTGAAGAGGAATGCGATAGTCTAATGTTGAGAGCCCAAGAATTATCGAGTACATATAATTTTGAAGGTCATCCTTCTGTATTTCAAACCAGTGAACAGTCAAAAACAACTGACGATTACTTTTTGAATTCTGGTGATAAAATTGCCTATTTTTTTGAAAAAGATGCCTTCGATGAAAAAAGTAAGCTAAAGACCGATCTATTCCATTCTCTGAACAAAATAGGTCATGGATTGCATGATTTAGACGAGGTGTATAATGCATTCTCCCGTTCGGAACAAATGAAGAACTTGATAAAAGAACTGGGCCTTGATGATTATTTGCTCATACAAAGCATGCATATTCTGAAGCATGCCAAAATAGGCGGTGTTGTAGATGTTCATCAGGATTCCACCTTTCTATATACGGAACCCGAAAGTTGCATTGGTTTTTGGTTTGCTTTAGAAGATGCTACCATCAGTAATGGTTGTCTTTGGGCAAAACCCGGTGGCCATAAAACTACCCTAAGATCTTGGTTCACCAGAAAAGCCAATGGCGGAACAGAAATGAAAATTCTTGACGAATCACCAATGAGTACTGAAGGGATGATTCCGCTTGAAGTTAAAAAGGGCACATGCATAGTTTTGAATGGTCTTTTACCTCATTATAGTTTGCCTAATACGAGCGGCAAATCAAGACAAGCCTATGCTATTCATACCATTGATAAAAATGCGCGATATCCCAAAGAAAATTGGCTGCAAAGAGACATGGATAAGGTCAAAGGTTTTTTCGATGCATAAGAGATAAGCTGAAAATTATAATAATGATTCTAATCCTTTTCACAAATGAAAATTAAATACGGGTGTCCTTATTGGGGAAGTAATCACATCGCGCCTCAGGATTTTCTTCAAAAAGTCATGGATTCGGGTTATCAAGGTGTGGAATTGTTTTTGCAACCTCAAGATGAAACCACTGATTTATTCTTGCAATCCATTAGCAAGATTAAGGAGTACAATCCCGATTTTTTCTTCGTGTTGTTGCAGCTTACTTTTCCCGATAAAAATGAAAAGATAGAAAGTCACATCAGTCAAATGCAAAAAAACCTGGAGCGTTTAGCAAGGTTAAATCCATTCTTTATCAATTCTCACACAGGGAGAGATTTTTTTTCGTTTGACGACAACTGCAGGGCAATTGAGGCTGCCATGAATTTTGGCGCCAAAAACAATGTTCGCATTTTACATGAAACACACCGAGGTAGATTTTCTTTTCATGCTGCTACCCTTCTGCAATATTTGAAACGTTTTCCTGAAATGGAGCTCGTTGGAGATTTCTCTCATTTTTGCACCGTTTCGGAAAGTATGCTTTCAGATCAGCAAGAAATTATGCATCAAATTTTCCCTCATGTTTCCCATATCCATGCTCGTGTTGGTTTTGAGCAGTCGCCACAGGTAAATGACCCTTCAGCTCCTGAATGGAAGGATTATGTTCAGCAATTTTTAACATGGTGGAAGTCTGTTCTTATCCTCAAAAAGAAAGCAGGCAATCCAATGTTCACTATTACACCTGAATTCGGACCAGAGCCTTATATGCCTGTTACACCATTTTCCAAAATTCCCTTAAGCGATCAGTGGAACAATAATTTATTTATGCTTAAAATGTTGAATGATGCTATTGGTATGGATTACTGAGCAATAAAACGGGAATAACAACTACCTCATCAAATAAATTGGTATTTTTACCTTCAAATACCACTACATTTTGGATGCAACTGTTTATTTGATTACTCCTCCATTTACGCAGCTTAATACGCCTTATCCTGCAACAGCCTATCTAAAGGGATTTTTTAATACCAAAGGCATTTCCTCTTTTCAAAGTGATTTGGGAATTGAGGTAACGCTGGAATTGTTTTCTCGTAAAGGTTTAAGCCAAATATTTGATACTTTCATTAATACTGATAAAATTCTATCGAGCAATGCCCAAAGAATTTTTGCCTTGAAGGAAAATTATATTGACACTATTGATGCTGTTATTTCTTTTTTACAAGGTAATAATCCAACAATAGCCTATTCCATAGCGCAAAGAAATTTGCTGCCTGAAGCATCAAGGTTTGAGGTGTTGGATGATTTGCAATGGGCTTTCGGAAACATGGGAACAACTGACAAAGCAAAGCACATCGCTACCATGTATTTGGAAGATATAGGCGATTTAATTAAAGAAACCGTTGATGAACATTTTGGTTTCAGCAGGTATGCAGAACGTTTAGGAAGAAGTGCCAATAGTTTTGATGAATTGTATGAATCACTTCAAAAACCATTTTCTTTTATTGATGAAATTCTAATTGAGCTTTTAGATAAACGCTTAAAAGAAATTAGTCCTGAATTGGTTGCCATTTCCGTTCCCTTTCCAGGCAATCTTTTTGCTGCTTTTCGTTGTGCACAATACATCAAGAAAAATTATCAAAATACCAAAGTTGCAATGGGTGGTGGGTTTCCCAATACAGAACTCAGAAGTTTGAAAGACAAAAGAGTTTTTGATTATTTCGATTTTATCACCCTCGACGATGGGGAAGCTCCTCTTGAACAGTTGGTCTCCTTAGTGAAGGGTAATATTACAGTTGACGAATTGAAAAGAACATTTTTATTGGCAGATGGTGAAGTATGTTACATCAACAATTCTGCTTGTAAAGATTACAGACAGGCAGATGCAGGCACCCCTGATTACACAGGTCTTTTTTTAACCAAATACATTCAAGCGATAGAAATCATCAACCCAATGCATAGCTTATGGAGCAATGGTCGTTGGAACAAACTGACTATGGCGCATGGTTGTTATTGGGGCAAGTGTACTTTTTGCGATATAAGTCTAGATTACATCAAAACTTATGAGCCATTAACGGCTTCTTTACTTTGCGATAGAATGCAAACAATGATTGAAGCTACTGGAGAATCAGGATTCCATTTTGTAGACGAGGCCGCTCCCCCATCACTCATGCGCGAGCTTGCCCTTGAAATCATCAGAAGGAAAATGGTGGTGAGTTGGTGGACCAACATTCGTTTTGAAAAAACCTTTACCCGCGATTTGTGCATGTTATTGAAAGAAAGTGGTTGCATCGGCGTATCCGGAGGATTGGAAGTGGCAAGCGATCGCTTGTTGGAATTGATAAATAAAGGTGTAACAGTTGCTCAAGTAGCAAAAGTCAATCGAAATTTCACAGAGGCTGGTATAATGGTTCATGCTTACCTGATGTACGGATTCCCTTCACAAACGGCACAGGAAACTATCGATAGTTTGGAAATGGTAAGACAAATGTTTAAATGTGGGATCCTTCAATCGGCCTATTGGCATCAATTCGCAATGACAGCTCACAGTCCGGTTGGAATGAATCCTGAAAAATTTGGTGTAAGTATAGCTAGTCAAAATGAAATAATGTTTGCCAATAATGATGTAGCACATATAGATCCAAATGGAGCAGACCATAGTATGTTTACCGATGGTTTAAAAATTTCTTTGTTCAATTATATGCAACAAACCGGATTGGATGAACCACTCAGTAGATGGTTTGATTTTAAAGTTCCCAAAACCACTATTAGAGACAATCATATTCAGGAAATCATTTCTTCCGACGAGCTTAAAACCTACAAACCAACATCAAAAGTAGTATACACAGGGAATTTGCCTTCAATAGAAATTATCACCAAATCAAAAAAAGGTAATCAATGGCAATTGGCATCGCTAACGTTTCAAACCACAAAAAAAGAAATCAACGTTAAGGTAGACAAAGAAAATGGCGAATGGCTCTACAACAGCATAAGATTTTTGATGGAGCGTAAACTTATGTATACAACTATAGAAGCGCTACAAAAAAGTTATGAAGAACATGGCTTGACTGATTTTGAATTATTCTGGGACAACAAGCCGATAAACCAATTGTATAAAGTTGGTTTATATGTTTATTAATCTACGCACTCAACATATTCATCTTACTCTACAGGTGGAGGTCCGGGAGGTGGAGGCCCATCAGGAAAGTCTCCTTCTCCTTCATGGTCTCTTTCTCTGGGTCTTTTGGGTGGTCTTGGATGTGGTGGACGTTGGTTAGGGTCACCATCATGTGGATTATCATTATCAAATGCTTCCATTAAATCAGGGGGTGGTGGCCTACGGAATCTTCTTTTTTCTTCAGGGTTGAAATTTCTATCTTTTGGAAATGCTTTATTAGAATTCACTTCGTTATATGGTAATGAAGGATTCAATTTATTAAGTGAATCAGCAAATGGTTTTCTGGCAGGAAATGGCGTCTGTTTTGCAAAGTTATCAATCACTTTGAAAAGTATTTTAATTTGCTTTTCGTTACAAATTGATTTTATTTTTCTAAAATGATTGACCATCATGGTATCAATTTGAAATTTTATAGCCGCAGTAGCATTTGCTTTTTCCATAATCAATTGCTCGGAAACGTTATCTGATTTTATAAGATCGAAGAACTCGTCTTTAAGCTCATGCTCTTTTTCCTTAAGTTCATCCATGCGGCTGAAATAATCGGTCTTGATAAGATCGAATTGCTTGTTTTGGCTGCTGTCAAAATTCAACTGATCTATGAGGAATTTCCCGCGTAATGCCATTGGCGGCCGTACCTTATGTCGTGAGCTTTTGAACCACAGAACAGAAGTTAGTACAGTGTTGGCAAGCAGTAGAACCATCATGATGATAATGATGGTTTTGTATTTATTGTTTGTCATCATAAAAATAGATTGATGAATAGTTGTTAATGCTGTAATCGTCAGACCATTCTTGTTCTGTTGAACTTACGTTATTTTGATTGCTGGTATCGCTGTTGGAAATAGGGTAAGAAATAAGTATAGTATTTACTAGCAGCAATAAAGCTGCAAAAGCAATTACAAAAGCAGGTTTGAAAACAAAGGAAGTTTCTTCCGATGTATTTTTTGCTAACCTTGCAAGAACTTTGGATTTGAAAAAGGGAGATATCTTTTGTTTCTCAATAGTACTGATGTATTCAATGATATCATCTATGTATTTGTCCTGTTTCATTTGCTCAATTGTTTTTATAAAAGTTATTCAACTGTAGTTTTAGGTTCTCTTTAGCCCGCTGAATCAATCCCTCCAGGCTTTTGATGCTTTTGTTCATGATTTCACTTGCTTGCTGGTAACTTAAACCTTCCGATTTAATCAATAAAAAAGCTATTCTTTGTTGTTCGGGTAATTGGCTCAGTGCCTTGAATAAGGCCCTTGCCATTTCTTTGTTTTCTATAGAAACACCGGGATGATCAAATGAAGCGATAGAATCTTTTTGTTCATTGATGCCGATCAGGTTTTTGAAATAGTTGATGGCTTTTCCTGCTTTCTTTTTTCTCTCCCACTCCAATGCTGTGGTGTATGTTATTCTGTAAATCCATGTCGATAATTTAGCATCACCGCGAAAGCTGTCAATGGATTTGAAAATTCTAATAAAAACCTCCTGTGACAAATCCTCTGCGTCTTGTTCATGTTGAACAATGTTTAATATGGAATTATAAACCATGTGTTGGTAGAGTTCCAGCAGTTGATTGAATGCCGAATCATCTCGTTTTTTTAATAAAGCAATAAACTCAACAGATTCAGTCAAGGAGAATGGGTTTTCGGCAAGTTAGATGTAAAAAAGGTAGGAATCCTTTGAAACTCTGATTTGTTGAAGGATTACCATCGGTGATCCCAAAAGTGGGGGCTAAAACCAAGAAAAACCAACGTGGCTTCGCCGCTGTTTTTTCACTCGCACCAACTCGCTCAAGCAAGCTTGGCTCGTTGTTGTACTTTTTTCTAAAGGATAAGAAACGGGATTACCTGCGGTGATCCCAAAAGTGGGGGGCTAAAACCAAGAAAAACCACCGTGGCTGCGCCGCTGTTTTTTCACTCGCTCCAACTCGCTCAAGCAAGCTTGGCTCGCTGCCGCTCATGAAAAAACCTGCGATTTCTCGCAGGTTTTACTTGGTTTGCGGAGAGAGAGGGATTCGAACCCCCGGACCTTTAACAGTCAACGGTTTTCAAGACCGCCGCAATCGACCACTCTGCCATCTCTCCGCGGCAAAAGTAATACTTAGCTTTTTACAAACAAAAAATTTGTGAATATTATATTTAAAAAGGCATTTCCGGTTGGTATTTTTTTGTTTTCAAAGGCCAAAATCGGTAGTTTTGGTACTCTTAATAAATTTATACCAATATCAATCATCCACTTAGATGATTAAATGAATTAAAATGAAAAAAAATCTATTTCAATTTCTAGCTACAATTTTACTATTTGCTTGTTCTTACACAACTCAAGCGCAACAACAAATATGGAACGAAGCTAAAGAAAGCCGTTTTGATCAGTCATTAATAGAAGGATTTAACATGCCCTCTGTTTATAAAGTTTATGATCTTGATTTGAATGCATTTAAATCTTTGTTGACCTCTGCCCCATCAGAAAGAATAGCATCAACAGATGAATCATCTTGTGTTGTTTCTTTTCCTGTTGCTGATGGCTCAATTAAGCACTTCAGGGTTTTAGAGGCACCGGTTATGCATCCTGACTTAGCAGCTAAATATCCAGGAATCAGCTCCTACATAGGTCGTGGGATCGAAGATCCATCATCAACAGTTAGATTTGACATATCTCCGGATGCAACAAATGCTGTTATCATGTCTGGTAAAAGCACTACAGTTTATGTAGACCACATATCTGGAAATTATTACAGAGTTACCTCAAGAGATTATTTTAACGCTCATAAGTCTTTTAATTGCAATACTCCTGTTTTTACATCAAATGAAACAGGCTCAAATAATACTCAAAGACCTGAAAACGCTAATCAGCCCAAACTAAGAACCTACAGATTGGCATTGCTTTCAGGAGGTGAATTTTCTTTACATTTCATTCAACCATCGGATGTAACAAATCAACAAAAAAAGGCAAGGGTTCTCGCTGCACAAAATACCATCATGACAAGAGCCAATGCTATTTTTGAAAGAGATTTTGCCATCAGATTGGTTCTAATACCCAACAATGATACCCTTATTTATTTGACAGCAGCTTCAGATCCAATTGCCAATGCATCAAGTCCGAGCGGATCCTCCAATCAAAGTGCTATGAATTCTAGAGTTGGTTCATCTAACTACGATATAGGTCATACGCAAAGCAAAGGATCAGACAATGGTAATGCCGGTTGTATAGGTTGTGTATGTGTTACTGGTAAAGGATTAGGCTGGACAGTATACAGCAATCCATCTTTGTTGAATTTTTATGTTGTTGATTACATGGCCCATGAAATGGGGCATCAAATGGGAGCAAACCATACCTTTACCTTCAATTTGGAGGGATCAACAGTACAAGTTGAGCCTGGAAGTGGAATAACTGTTATGGGCTATGCAGGAATTACAGGATCTACTGATATCGCAGCACACAGCATAGACAATTTCCATTCTAAAAGTGTTGAACAAGTTACCAATTACCTTTACAATGGAAGTGGTAATTCATGTGCAGTTTCCATCAACAACAACAATCAGATTCCTACTGCAAATGCAGGAGCTGATTATACCATTCCAAAATCTACCCCATTTATCTTAACAGGTACAGGAACAGACGCTGATTTGGCAGATACTTTAACTTATTGCTGGGAGCAAATTGATTTAAAAACCAGCACCTCTAACAGCTCTATACCAAATTCAACCTTCACTACAGGACCATTGTTCAGATCATATTCTCCTTCTACCAATCCTAAACAATTCTATCCTCAATTGCAATTCGTGCTTTCAGGTGCAAATGGAACTACATGGGAGCGTCTCCCATCTGTTGCAAGAAATATGAATTTTAGGTTGTTGGTAAGGGATAATCGCATTGGCGGTGGAGGCAACAGATCAGACAATATGGTGGTAACAGTTGCTTCATCTGGACCTTTCTCCGTTTCAGCTCCTAATACATCTGTTACATGGGCTGGAGGTTCTACACAAAATATCACATGGAGTGTAAACAATACAACAGCTGCACCAGTTAGCTGCGCGAACGTAAAAATTTCTTTATCAACCGATGGTGGTCAAACCTTCCCTACTGTCTTAGCAGCAAGTACAGCTAATGATGGATCAGAAACGATAACATTGCCAAACATTGCCACCACAACAGCAAGAATCAAAGTAGAAGCTGTAGGAAATATATTCTATGATATTTCAAACACTAACTTTATCATAACAAGTACTGTTCCTGTTACACTCGCATCTTTTGATGCCACGGTGACCGATAAAAATAAAGTAAAATTAAATTGGTCTGTAGCTAACGCTACTAACTTGTCAACATTTGAAATTGAAAAGTCAATAAACGCAACCAACTGGCAGTTTGTAGGGTCTGTTAATGCGAACAACAACTCTACTCAAAGCAATTACGAATCATTCGATAATTCTCCTTTCAATGGGGTAAGTTACTATCGTTTAAAACTCATTGATGCAGACAGAAGGTTTGTTTACTCAGAAATTAAAAAAGTAAGTATTGCTAAGGCAATAAAGGATATAGTAATTATCAAACCTTTAGACAACAATTTGATAACGCTGCAGCTTAACAATGGAATGAAATTGGAAGACATAAATGCAGTGACCATTTTCGCTTCAAATGGTCAAAAGATATACAGCGCTCAACAATATAACCAACCAATTAATTTGGGTAAACTCCCTAAAGGAACATACGTTGTTGTTGTAAATACAACCACAGTTACTTTCAGCGAAAAAGTTTCTTTTTAGTTCTGAATTACTCACAAATAATTTAAGCCACCTACGGGTGGCTTTTTTAATATTGCTCCATTTGACAAGCAGTACTTTTAGCCATGAATAAAAGCTCAAAAATGTACAATCTTTTTTGGTTTAAGTATCAATTGAAGATTGTTGCCCATTTGCTAAACAAAATCACTGTTTCATTGTATATCATAGATTAAAAATCAAACCTAAATCATCAATTTAACATTCAAATTGATTTAATTTTGCAGTCTGCTTCACTAATGGTCTAAACTTATTTAAACAACTAACTAATACAATCTACAATCAATTATGGGAACTGAACATCAACAAGCAACATCCGAAGGAAAATGTCCTTTTACCGGCTTATCAGCGTCACAGAAGCTTTCTTCCGGAATGGTAACATCCAATAAAGATTGGTGGCCGAATCAACTCAGGTTA
>CANHMN010000045.1 GCA_947461645.1 Chitinophagaceae bacterium
ATGGATATTGGTGAAAGAACTGCTATGGAATTAGGCATTCATGGATTGCATAAAGAGTTAATTAGAATGGTGGGTAGAATGAGGTTCCGTTCTTCTTATGGCCAAAATTTGTTGATGCACAGCAGAGAAACTGCCAATTTATGTAGTATCATGGCTTCGGAACTTGGTATGAATCCAAAATTAGCAAAACGAGCAGGATTGCTTCATGATATTGGTAAAGTTCCTGATGAAGAAACAGAATTGAGTCATGCTTTACTTGGTGCTAAATTAGCAGAAAAATATGGTGAAAATCCTGCAGTAGTTAATGCAATTGGTGCTCACCACGATGAAATGGAAATGAAATTCGTGATATCCCCAATCATTCAGGCTTGCGATGCTATCAGTGGTGCAAGACCAGGAGCGAGAAGAGAAATCATGCAACAATACATTCAACGTATTAAAGACCTTGAAAATCTTGCCTTAGCTTATCAAGGAGTTGAAAAAGCATACGCTATCCAGGCCGGAAGAGAATTGAGGGTAATTGTGGAAGCCGACAAGGTAACCGACAATGACAGTGAAAAACTAAGCTTTGAAATAGCTCAGAAAATACAAACCGAAATGACTTTCCCCGGACAAATCAAGGTTACAGTTATCAGGGAGAAAAGAGCAGTAAACATAGCTAGATAGACTTTTATACATTATTATTTAATAATATCTATTGCTATTTACGATATAGACATAAGGTTTGAGGTTTTCGACAAAATTTTTAAAGCTTAAACTTCAAACTTTGAATTTTTAACCCTACCTTTGCCGTCCGATAAAAACACAGAATATGAACGCAATTGATTTTGTTCATGAGCAAATGACTCAGAAAAACAGTTTACCTGCATTTAAAGCCGGTGACAACATTACTGTAAACTACAAGATACAGGAAGGAAATAAAGAGCGTATCCAGAGTTTCAAGGGCGACGTTATCAAACGCCAGGGAACCGGTGCCACAGCAACTTTCACCGTTCGTAAGATGAGTGATGGTGTTGGTGTAGAAAGACTTTTCCCTATTTACTCTCCAAATATCGAGAGCATCGTTTTAAACAAGGTTGGTCGTGTAAGACGTGCCAAGTTGTACTTCCTTCGTGAAAGAAGCGGTAAAAGTGCTCGTATCAAGGAAAAAAGAATGGCAGTTGCCGAGAAAAAGAAATAATCCCCTCAGGATGATTATATTGAAAGGAAGAAATCGTATTTCTTCCTTTTTTATTTTTAGTCAATTTTGCTTCAATACGAAAGTATTCATGTTTTAAAATGTAAGTGCTGTCAATTAGGTAAAATATAATAGTGTTTGTAAATTGAATAACATTTAATCAATAACAAATGAAAAAAATAGTATCCGCATTTTTACTGCTTTTAGTTATTCAACTTGTTCTGTCCTCTTGTTCTAACAGAATCACACCTGAAAGAGCTACTCAAGGAAATCTCAGGAGAGGGGCACATCTTTAGTAGTCTTAAAAAAGGGCTTGTTTTAACTTATACAATAAAATAAATGGGTTAACTTCGTTACTTAATTTTAAAACCATGTCGAATTTATTTTCAAATTTTCAACTTCTGTTGTCATTGCCAGGAGGAAGTGAGTGGATACTTATCATTCTAGTTGTTTTACTTTTCTTCGGAGGAAGAAAGATTCCTGAATTGATGAGGGGTGTTGGTAGAGGAATTCGTGAGTTTAATGATGCCAAGAGCAATCTTAAAACTGAGATTGAAGAGGGCATGCAGGAAAAAGATAAAAAGTAATACGCCTTAAGGCCTTTTAATTTATTACCGAAGTAATTTACCTTTCTTAACCGGAAGTGGATGCTTCGGTTTTTTTATGACTAATAAGTATGTGCTTTATTAAAGTATGCTGTTGAACAAAATCGTTACCCTTCTGTGTTCATCTTGTTGAACAATGATTTGATGGCAGAAAGTTTAAGGAGTGTTTCTTCAAACTCGGCTTCTGGATCGCTATTGATGGTTATTCCGCCTCCTGCATAATAAGAAAGCAAATGGGTTTTAGCTTGGTAAAATATGCTTCTAATAACCACATTGAAATCAAAATCTCCATCGGGAGTAACGTAACCAATGCTTCCTGAAAAAAGACCTCTAGGTGTATTTTCAAACCTGTTGATCAATTCCATCACTTTTGTTTTAGGTGCCCCAGTCATTGATCCCATAGGAAAGCAAGCTTCAATAATGTCTGTCCAATGTTTATCGGCATCCACTTCACAGGCAATACTGCTAATCATTTGAAATACTTGAGAAAAGGTATGAATTTCACACAATGCTGATACATTTACCGATCCTCTCTTCGCTATTTTACTCAAATCGTTTCTTACCAGATCCACAGTCATGATGTTTTCACTTCTTTCTTTTTCACTTTCCTTTAATTGTTTCAGCGATGTTGCATCGGCTTTTTTATCTGCCGGAAATCTTGGGGCGGTTCCTTTTATAGGTTGAGACAATACCTTATTCCCTTTTTTTTGTAAAAATCTTTCCGGACTGGCACACAAGCAGTAATTGTCATTTATTCTGTAGAGTGCTGAAAAAGGATTTGGAGATAATTCCCTTAATTTGACATAAGAGACAACAGGATCTATGCTTGCATTTTTATCTGTGAAAGACTGACAAAAATTTAACTCATAACAATCGCCTCGCTGAATATGGTTCTTGATCTTTTGAATAGCCGTTAGGTATTCTTCTTTAGAGATGTTTGGTAGTGCGTTTACTTTTACTGCAGCTTTTGTAACTGGCGATGTGCTTTGTTGGGCTATTATCTCTTCAAATATCTTATCAGGAGAGATGCTATCTGAGCTTATGGATAGACGATTGGGATACAGAATTAGCAATGTTTGCGGTTCGAAAAAAAAGCCATCGGAAAAACCATCGTCACCTTTTTCAGTTTGTGGATAGTTTATATGACCAAACAACCAGGAAGGTTGTTTTTGGTGAAATTCTTTTATCGTGGAAAACAGATCTTCCTGCTGGAGTGTTATGCTTCGTTTTGCACCAACTGCAAGCATGCATAAAAAATTACTTTCTGTTTTTTCAGTCTCATTGTTGTCTAAAAAAGAAAAGATGTTGAACCGGCTTACCCAGTTCAACATCTTCCATTTGAATTCTTCAGTATCGCTGACAATAAATTCGGAGAGTGTAGTTTTCAAATTGTTCATTAAAAGTCGTCGTCATCAAATCCGCCGCCGTTCATATCATCATCGAACAAGTCTAAATTTTTAAAGTCGTCATCCGCATCAAAATCGTCATCAGATTTTGATGATTTCTTTGTGGGAGATTTTTTATTTTTTGACTTTGGCATTTCAAACTCATCAAAATCAGGATCCCAGTTGTCGTCTTCCTCAACAGCATCCCAATCGTCCTTCACATCTATATCATCATCGTCGTCATCTTCATCTGAATTGCTTTTTTTCTTGGAAGATGTTTTAGACAATGTTGTATTCTCTTCTAGATCATCATCATCGTCTAGTTCGTCATCAGCTTTTGATTTGGTTGATGATTTTTTGGGAGCAGAAGCTTTTTTAGGTGCAGCTGATTTTTTTGGTGCACTGCTTTTTTCCTTGTCAGATTTAGTTGCCATAGTTAAAGAAATTAATGCTGTAAAATTTCCACGAGTTTTTCAATTAGCCAAATATTTTTCGAATTATTTTTTAACTATTTCAACTTACGGGAACAATTTGATTTCTTCCCGGACCATTACTGATGTAATCAATGTTTATGCCTAAAAATTCTTTGAGGTATCCGATATAGATTTTCATTTTTTCGGGCATGTTTTCATATATTACCACGTTGGAGATGTTGCAATTCCATCCCTCGAAATTTTTATACTTAGGTTCAATGCTCATGTCATTCATTTGGAAAGGAATATGCAACGTTTCTTTGCCATCAATCACATATGCATTGCATACCTTGAGCTCCTTCATTTCATCCAGCACATCTGCTTTTGTCATTACGAGTTTGGTAATACCATTAAGCATGCAAGCGTATTGAAGCGCCACTAGATCAATCCATCCGCAGCGTCTTGGCCTTCCCGTTGTGCTTCCAAATTCGTTGCCAGCTTTTCTGATAAACTCGCCGGTGTCGTCATGTAATTCTGTAGGAAAAGGTCCACTTCCTACGCGTGTACAATAAGCTTTGGTGATACCAATTACTTCTCTGATGTGTTGTGGCGCTATTCCTAATCCTGAGCATACCCCAGCAGAAATAGTATTGCTGCTGGTTACAAATGGAAACGTACCAAAGTCAACATCAAGCATACTTCCTTGAGCACCTTCAGCAAGAATTTTCTTTCCAGCTTTCAATTGTTGATTGATAAAATATTCTCCATTGATGATGTTGAGGGTCTTCAAAAATTCTACGGCTTCGAAAAATTCATTTTCCCAATTGCTGATGTCTTCGTCAAATTGATAATTGTTAAGCAACTGGAGGTGTTTGGCTTTTAAGGCTTGATAGGACGTTTTAAAATCGCTTCTCAACAAATCTCCTACCCTCAAGCCGTTTCTGCCGGTCTTATCCATATAGGCAGGTCCGATTCCTTTTAGTGTGCTTCCTATTTTATTGCTGCCTTTCGACAATTCGCTTGCCTTGTCGAGAGCGCGATGGGTAGGAACGATAATATGTGTGCGTTCGCTGATAAAAAGATTGTGTTTTACATCAACTCCATGTATCGCAACTGCTTCGCATTCTTTTTTTAATGTAACAGGATCCAGCACAACTCCGTTTCCTATCAAATTGATTTTATCCCTGTGAAAAATTCCGCTGGGTATTTGATGAAGTACAACTTTGTTTTCGTTGAGATAAAGGGTATGTCCGGCATTGGGGCCTCCTTGGAATCTTGCAATGATGTCATAATCTTTGGCAAAAAAATCCACGATTTTTCCCTTGCCTTCATCACCCCATTGTAAACCCAAAATTACATCTACCATTATTATTTGTTGTTTTATTGTTCTAAAACGATTAGGCTGCTTTTAATTTGCTGAGTTTGGAAAGGTTGAATTTACTCTCCGCATATTCAAGCGTTACTTTGAATTCTTTTACCTTATTGGATGGAAGCTGATACATGGCGTCTGTTAGAATAGCTTCACAAATGCTTCTCAAGCCACGGGCTCCCAATTTGTATTCTAATGCTTTTTGCACCATGAAGTCGTAAACCTCCAAATCAAAAGTCAACTTGATGTCTTCCAGTTCAAAGAGTCTGATGTATTGTTTAATAAGTGCATTTCTGGGTTCCGTAAGAATGCTTCTAAGTGTTTCTGCATCCAATGGATTGAGATAAGTTACCACAGGCAAACGTCCGAGCAATTCGGGTATAAGACCAAATTGTTTAAGGTCTACCGCATTTACAAATTGAAGCAGGTTATTTTGTTTCAATTCCTGCATTTCTTTGTTTACATTAAAACCTATAGCATTGGTGTTTACCCTTCTTGCAATGATTTTATCTATACCATCGAATGCACCCCCGCAAATAAACAGGATGTTTTGTGTGTTGACTTTAATCAGTTTTTGATCGGGATGTTTTCTTCCTCCCTGAGGCGGAACAAGCACTTCGCTGCCTTCCAGTAATTTCAGCAGCCCTTGCTGCACTCCCTCTCCACTTACATCTCTTGTGATGGAAGGATTGTCACTTTTTCTGGCAATTTTATCAATCTCATCAATATATACAATACCGTGTTCTGCTGCTGCAACATCATAATTACAAGACTGCAACAGCCTGGTGAGCATGCTTTCCACATCTTCACCCACATATCCTGCTTCTGTAAAAACCGTTGCATCAACAATAGCAAATGGAACATTCAACATCCGTGCGATAGATTTGGCAAGTAATGTTTTACCTGTTCCGGTTTCACCTACCATTACAATGTTGCTTTTTTCTATCTCAACATCATTTTCTGCTTGTTGGTTAACCCTTTTGTAATGGTTGTAAACTGCTACTGCCAGTACCTTTTTAGCATCATTTTGTCCAATCACATAACTGTCGAGGAATGCTGTAATTTCAACTGGCTTTTTTAAAAAATTTTTTTGTGAGGAATTTTCTGTAGCGTTTGACTTAGGCTTCTCCGTTAGTTCGCGGCTTACAATTTCGTTGGCGTGCTCCACACAGTTTTCACAAATGTGGCCTTCCTGGCCGGTGATGAGGATCTTAACTTCATCTTTATTTCTTCCGCAAAACGAACATTGCAGGTTATCTTTTTTGGGCATTTTGGAGCGATTTTTTTGAAACCGGGCAAAGATAGTTAATGGTCAGGAAGAAAAAAGGGCTCTTTTTACAGAGCCCTTGAATGTATTTGATTTTAAAATTTTTCGAGAAGTTTATCGACTATTCCGTATGCGATGGATTCTTTGGCGTCCATCCAATAATCACGGTCGAAATCTTTCATTACCTTTTCAAAGGTTTGGCCACAATTGTCTGCCAAAAGCTGTGCACCCATTTCCTTTGTTTTTTGAATTTGAAGTGCCATGATTTCGAGGTCAGCGCTTGTTCCTCTCCCGCCACCGCTGGGCTGGTGTATCATCACTTCTCCATGCGGAAAAATATATCTTTTACCTTTGGCTCCGCCACTTAAAAGGATGCTGCCCATGCTAGCTGCCATACCCATGCATACTGTGCTTACAGGCGAGCTAATCATTTGCATAGTATCATAAATAACCATGCCGCTTGTTACAACACCGCCCGGACTGTTGATGTAAAAAGTAATTTCCTTTCCCGGATCGATGGCTTCAAGGTAAAGAAGCCTGTCAGTTATTTCTTTGGCGCTTTTATCATCTACCGGTCCCCAAAGAAATACTTTTCTCTGTTCTATGAATTTTTTATCGAACATCCAGCCACTCATCATTTTCTCCATTGGATTTTCCGGCATTTCCATTGGATTTTCTTCCTCCATTCGAATGTTTTTGGTATTCATGTTTTATTTGAATTTAAAATGAAAGTTTTTTAATTTTTGATACTCTACGCTTAATCTTTTTTTGCTTTTCTTGGATTCATGATCAATACTTCATCAACCAATCCATATTCTTTTGCTTCGGTTGAAGTCATCCAATAGTCTCTATCGCAATCCTGACCCACTTTTTCAACAGGCTGTCCGGTATGATGAGCAATGATTTCGTAAAGCTCTTTTTTTATTTTTCGAATTTCGTTGACCGTAATTTCGATATCCGTAGCCTGTCCGCCTGCGCCTGCGCTAGGCTGGTGCATCATGACACGACTATGCTTCAATGCGGTTCTTTTTCCTTTCGCACCTGCGCACATTAATACTGCGCCCATACTTGCAGCCATTCCGGTACAAATCGTAGCAATATCAGGTGTGATAAACTGCATGGTATCGTACATGCCCAATCCTGCATACACGCTTCCTCCTGGGCTGTTGATATACATTTGAATGTCTCTTCCACGATCCGTGCTTTCCAAGAAAAGCAATTGAGCGGTTACAATATTGGCAACCTCATCGTTGATGGGATAACCAAGAAAAATAATTCTGTCCATCATCAATCGGCTGTAAACGTCCATCACAGCAATGTTCATTGGACGTTCTTCGATAATGTTAGGCGTAAGGTTGGTAACGTTGTGGTTAATGTAACCGTGCAACGTGTTGCTGCTGATGCCTTTGTGTTTGATGGCAAACTGCTGAAACTCTTTTCCAAAATCCATGTGGTATTTTTTAGTCGTGGTTTAACTGAATGTAAAAATTATTGATAAGCAAATTACTAAAGATTAAAGATAAGTTTTAGTCTCTACTTCTGCTTTGATAAATCAAAATATATTGAACGAGCATGGCAATAGAAGCCAACGCTGCAACAACATAAGTCATGGCAGCCCATTTGAGCGCATCTTTCGCCATGTCTTTTTCCTGCGTGTTGGTAAGGTTTGCTGTTTGCAACCATGATAGTGCTCTTGCGGATGCGTCAAATTCAACAGGCAATGTAACCAAAGTAAACAAGGTTGTAACAGCAAAAAGGATGATGCCTATCAGCAAAACAGTTGGATTACCTCCACCAAATCCTAAGAATCCGATACCAGCCATGATTATCCATTGGGAGAGGGTGCTGCTCACCTGAACCATAGGAACTAATTTACTCCTCAACATCAACATGGAGTATGCAGTTGCATGTTGTACAGCATGACCACATTCGTGTGCGGCAACAGCTGCTGCGGCAACACTTCTTCCTTCGTAAACATCTTTGCTTAGGTTTACCGTTTTATTTAGTGGATTGTAATGGTCTGTCAATGTACCCTCTACAGAAGTAACCTGTACATCGTAAATGCCATTATCACTGAGCATTTTTTTGGCTATTTCTGCACCCGATAAGTTGGAAAAAATCGGCACCTTGCCATACTCGTTGAATTTGCTTTTAAGCCTGAATTGAACTGCCATTCCCAAGAGCATAAAAATCAAGGAAATGAAAATAATACTTGTTGTCATAATTGCTTTTTATTTTAATTTTTTTATCGTGCCTTTCGGCAGGCAGACTTTCTCCTTTTAACTTTTCACTTTTTTACTTTTTACTTTTCACTTTTTACTTTTTACTTTTCACTTTTCACTTTTCAAATGCAAATATTGTTCCTTTACCTCAAACTGACAAAATAGCAATTTGTTAAAATTTGATACATAAAAAAAGGAGCTGTGAGCAGCTCCTTTTTTTGTAAACCATCTTGTGGTTATTTATTTGTATTGTTCGCTTAGGCCATTTGCGAGTTCTGTCATTTTTTTCAATCCGTCATCAGGCAAATTTCCTTTTTTGAATTCGGCAAGAATTTCAGGATGCTTGGCTTCCATTTCCATCAAGAAATGTTCTTCGAAAGCTCTTACATTTTTAACGGCAACATTTTTCAATAACCCTTGAGTTCCCAAATAGATGATGGCAACCTGCTTTTCAACTGAGAATGGAGTGTATTGAGCTTGTTTCAGAATTTCCACATTTCTTGCTCCTTTGTCAATTACATTTTTAGTTGCGGCATCAAGGTCTCCACCAAATTTGGAGAAGGCCTCAAGCTCACGGTAAAGGGCCTGATCCAATTTCAAAGTACCGGCTACTTTTTTCATGGATTTAATCTGTGCGTTACCACCCACACGACTAACGGAGATACCTACGTTAATAGCCGGGCGAATACCTGCGTTGAAAAGGTTTGATTCCAAGAAAATCTGACCGTCGGTGATGGAAATCACGTTGGTTGGAATATATGCCGATACGTCACCCGCTTGTGTTTCGATAATTGGTAAGGCTGTTAGCGAACCTCCTCCTTTTACCAAATGCTTGATAGATTCTGGCAAATCGTTCATTTGACGGGCAATTTCATCTTTGGAAACCACTTTCGCGGCTCTTTCCAGCAAGCGACTGTGAAGATAGAACACGTCTCCAGGATATGCCTCACGGCCTGGTGGACGACGCAACAAAAGAGATACTTCACGATAAGCAACGGCTTGCTTAGACAAATCATCATAAATAATTAGGGCTGGTCTTCCGGTATCACGGAAAAACTCACCAATAGCAGCACCTGCGAATGGAGCATAGAATTGCAACGGAGCAGGATCGGAAGCAGAAGCGGCAACAATGGTTGTGTAATCCATCGCACCATTTTCTTCCAATGTTTTCATGATACCTGCAATGGTTGAAGCCTTCTGACCAATCGCTACATATATACAATAAACAGGATTTCCTGCTTTGTAAAATTCTTTTTGGTTAATGATGGTATCAACAGCAATCGCAGTTTTTCCGGTTTGACGATCGCCGATGATCAATTCTCTTTGTCCACGACCTACGGGAATCATAGCATCAATGGCCTTGATACCAGTTTGAAGCGGTTCTTTTACCGGCTCTCTGAAAATTACCCCCGGAGCTTTACGCTCTAACGGCATTTCATAAAGTTCACCTTTAATTGGACCTTTTCCGTCGATAGGTTCACCGAGCGTATTAATAACCCTACCGCTCATACCATCCCCTACTTTGATAGAGGCAATCTGACCGGTACGCTTTACCTTATTTCCTTCTTTGATTTCGCTGCTATCGCCCATCAAAACCACACCCACATTGTCTTCCTCAAGATTCAATGCGATGGCTTTAACGCCATTTTCGAACTCAACAAGTTCACCCGAGCGAACATTGTTCAATCC
>CANHMN010000046.1 GCA_947461645.1 Chitinophagaceae bacterium
ATAAAAGCAGTAGCCTATCATGCAGGCCTAGACGCCAAATTGAGAGCAACCCGACAAGATCAGTTTTTAAATGAAGATGTTAATGTTATTGTAGCAACAATTGCTTTTGGAATGGGAATTGACAAGCCAGATGTAAGATTTGTTATTCACTATAACATTCCGAAATCCATTGAAAACTATTACCAGGAAACAGGACGTGCAGGTAGGGATGGGCTAGAAGGCAGATGTGTATTGTATTATTCTCATAAGGATTTGGCCAAACTGGAGCATCTCATGAAAGACAAGCCGCTCAGTGAGAGAGAAATAGGCGCACAATTGATAAATGAAACGCTTTCCTATGCCGAAAGCAGTATTTGCAGAAGAAAAACATTGCTGTATTATTTTGGTGAAGAATTCGACGACAACCAATCGTGCGGACATTGCGACAACTGCCTCAATCCAAAAGAAAAAATTGAAGCCAAGCATGAGGCTGCCATAGTGCTAAAAACCATCAAAGCACTCGGAGAACATTTTGTATTGGAATACCTGATTCAAATTCTTACCGGAAAAGCAACAAAGCAAGTTCAAATGTACCGACATGAAAATTTAGATGTATTCGGGCTTGGCAGCGAAAAAGAACCGCACTTTTGGAGCAGCCTAATCAGACAAATGCTTTTAAATGGATTGTTGGAAAAAGATATCGTAGAGTATGGAGTGTTGAAAATAACCAAAGCAGGAACTGCATCCCTCAAAAAAACATCCTCTTTTAAAATTGCACTTAACAATTTGTTTGAAGGAGCCAATGCTGACGATGAAGAATCTGCAGCAGCGGAGAATGCAACTGCAGCAACCGACGAAAAGCTGTTTGAGGCGTTGAAAGATTTGAGGAAAAAAGTTGCCAAAGAAAAAAACCTACCACCCTTTGTGATCTTTTTGGAATCTTCTCTGGAGGACATGGCCACAATGTATCCTACATCTATGGATGATCTCGAAAAAATCAGCGGAGTTAGCAAAGGCAAAGCCCTGCGTTATGGCAAGCCTTTTATTGAGCTGATAGCTGATTACGTAGAAGAAAATGACATCGTCAAACCGGATGATTTTGTGATGAAAAGCGTGTTGAACAAAAACAACAACAAGATTTTCATCATTCAAAACGTCGATAAAAAAATTCCGCTCGAAACCATTGCTAAAACCAAAGACCTTCGTCTTGATGAATTGCTAGAGGAAATGGAAACTATTGTTGCCAGCGGAACAAAACTCAACCTTAACTACGCCATCAATGAAATGGTTGACGAATACGAGCAGGAAGAAATCATCGATTATTTTAAAAGCTGCGAAACATCATCGCTTCAGGTAGCACAGGAAGAGCTTGCAGAAGGAAATTTTAATTGGGAACAATTGAAGTTGATGAGGATCAAATTCCTTTGTGAATATGGAAATTGATAAATCTGTATTCAGCTTCGTGTCTACTCATCTGATGATTTTATTAACCGAATTGTTTTTTTGATATCTCCATCAAATGCCTCCAAGAAATAAATACCTGCCTTAAGTTCGGCACCTGTTTGTAGCAATTCATTGTTTTTTATTTCAAAAGATCTCAAAAGACGGCCTTGAACATCTCTAATGGTCAAATTCATCTTTTTGTACTGACTTAAACTTTGAACCGTAATGTTAAATTCATTGTTACTCGGATTGGGATATGCGCTTAGGTTGAATTCTTTTTGGTTTAAATCTTTTACCACATTGTTTTTCGTACTGGATGATGGGCATCCTGTTTTTGCATCAATGCGTAGCAAAAACCCTGCATATAAACTGTAACCACAAGTATTGAATGAACGAACTCTTATCTTATCTGTAGATAGCGACCACAAATTGCTTCTGAATTTCAAGTCAACAAAAGTACTATTTGCAGTATCACCTCCAACAATCGTTACGCCTGTTATGTTCCCAAGGCTTGTCGGTATTAGCCATGAGTATCCATCGGCTCCGGTCACAGCCGTCACAGTATACCTGAAAACCCTGGCACCACAAACATCACTAATTAGTGTTTTACTTACTCCGGCAGGAGCTGAGGGTATTGTTTTTGCCGTATTGCTAAGTTGTTGTGATCTATTGGTTCCAAGCCCGCAGCTTGAATTGTAACAAACTCTAATGATTTCTGTACTTGTTGCAGCAGCATTGCTGGAGTATCTGATATCTATACTTTGAGACGTTAGGGTGCCAGCAACCAATACTCCGGTTGAGCCCACCGTTCCAGTTGGCATTGTCCAGCGCCAACCTGTAGCAGGCGAATTGTTTGCTGTTTGGGCAACAAGTGCGGGAGCAGTGTACCTGTAAATTCTTGCACCGCAAACATCACTTATCCTAGTCATGGTTACACTTGCGGGGGCTGCGGGTGGCAGAACTGCAACATGTGTCAAAGTTTGTGTTTTTGTTCCGGCAGTTCCACATCCCGAATAGGCACGTACTCTTATTTGATCAGTTGAAAGCGCAGCATTAGAGGAGATATACCGAACACGAATCACTCTTGAAAAATTAACATCTCCCGAATCTAGGATAACTCCAGACACCCCGCCCAGCGAAGCTGGCAAAGTCCACGCATATGCGGCAGCGTTAGTAACCGTACTTGCTGTGTATCTAAAGACTCTTCCTCCACAACCATTGGTAACTAAAGCAGATGAAATTGTTGATACCACAGCTGTTGGCTTTGTAGAGGAAACTACTAAATTCAATACTATAGTAGAATCACAACCGGCAGTTGTGGTAAGTCTTCTGGTGTATTGACCGGAACTGTTAAGTAAAGTACCCCCAAAGTTATATGGCAATTGAGTATTGCATACTGCTATATTAATCGTTGTTGTTTTACTGTAATTGATGGTAACATTGGCCGTAACAACACTATCTCTTCCTCCGGAAACTCTGTAAGTGTACGTGTAGCTTCCTGATGTAGTTACGGTTACGCCCCAAGGTAAGGTATAGGTGTTGCAGCGTGTTACGCTGAATGTTGAACCCAATAGGTTGTTTTGTTGGTTATCAGGTATCCTGTCTACCAATTGAGCAAGAGAAGAATTGGCAACAAAAGTCAAGACCATTGTTAACACAATGAAAAACTGTTTCATAAAGGGTAAAGTTAGGGTTGTACCAGTTACGGCAATATTAACAAACGATTAAACAGCAAATTTATTGCCAAAAGAAAAAAAATTAAATATGTTTCTCGTTGGTTTTCTGAGTGCTATAAAGCAGTAAATATTTTTTAAACCTTATTTCAGCGTCAATTAAATAAAATAGGCTGCCTTTTTAGGGAGCCTATTTCAATATCAAACTACAAAAAATTAAAATGGTCGGGCGAAGAAAAGCCCTAATTGTGTATTGTTGTCTATAATATTCATATCCAATCCATCTGTTGCGCCATCGCCGTTGGCGTCTGAATTGTCGTAGCCGAATGCGGCAATAGATGAGTTATTATCCACCTCATTCATATCACCACCATCAACTGTACCATCTTGGTTTACGTCTCCTCCGTACAGGGCATATTTACCATCAGACAAAGGCTTCATGGAAGGATTGACGCCATCAGAAAAGGCTTTGTTTAAACCTGTAGTGAAGTCATAGCTTGTTGAATCAGTAGAGAAGTTTACAGGGGATGCGCTCCAGGTCTCCAAGCTGTTTCTGTGTTTTACTGAAATATAGAAGGAACCACCAATTGCTGCACCAGGAAACAAAAGCGTTGTCAAACCATTGGTTTGCAGCACTCCTTTTGCTACAAAGTTCGCTATCGTATTTCCTAAGCTACCCGAATTCCAGAGACTAACATCAATACTGTCAGTTGCTGTTGAGTTGCTGCTTCTACCCAAATCAAAAAGCGTTGCCGCCATCAAACCATTTCCGATATAATAGCCTTCCAGGTATGTTTTCAAAGTGAGTTTGGCGTATTGAGGAGCTGTTATTGCAAGCTGTATGGTTACAATACTATCACATCCTTGTATATTGGCGTAAGTGTAGGTATATGTGCCAGATGATGTAACGGTGTTTCCCCATGGCAAAGTGTAAGAGCCCGATGCGGATAGATTAAGGAAGGTAGAGTCATAAACCTTCGCAGTCAACGAGAGTGTGATTAAGGAATCTATACCTATAGAAGACAAATAATTTTTGTTTTTTGTAAAATTGATTTGTTTCATTTTGCGATATCCGTTCTGAATAATCATATTGTTGAAGGTAGTTGTTCCATAAGGGGTGTTTGATGTGTCTATTGTCAATCCTTTCCAGGTATATGGAAGTTGACTAAAACAAGTATTAGCGTTTTCATTGCTTCTGTAAGGCGGAACGATGTACAACTTCAAAGTAGTCAAAGAATCACAACCGGCGGCATTGGTGGAATGGTAGGTGTAAATATTCGGCAAATAATCAGCAAAAGGATTGTAAGAGCCAAAGAAGCCATAATAGTAGTTAGCATTATTTATAGTTACAGTGGTATCATTCCAGGTATAAGGTAGCTGTGTGTAGGAAAGAGTATCTTTTACTACACTTTTTGTTGCGGTAAATGTTAGATTGAAAGTAATGATGGAATCACAACCTGCTGCATTGGGAATTGCTACCGTATAGGCGCCTGCAGAATCCGTAGTTAAATAAATACTTCCGTTGTAGGAATATTCAAATGGTATTTGATCACAAACAACAGAATCAATTGTTTGGGCGGTGCTTGCCGTTAGGCTTACCTTGATAACATTGCTGGTTACTTCAGATTGAACAACACAATCCTCATCACTTATCATCTTACAATAAATCGAATCGCCATCGTTTATTGTTCCAGGATTTGATGAATTTAAACTTGTTGCTAATTCTGCAAAAAAGTAAATACTGTTTGCAAAAGGAATGGCTTGTCCGTTTTTATACCATTGATAAGAAGGGTAGTCTCCGCCATTGTAGGGTATGGCATAAAAATTAGCATATCTACCCTGGCAAAAAACAGATGGATCGGTTGAAGAGCCGCCATATTCTAATGCAGCTTGTACACGCGCAACGGTGTCCTTTACAATTGCTTGTGCAGAAGTTGTTACTCTACAACCAAATTCGTCTATAACCTGAGCCTTGTAACTTCCCGGCGACGTAGGTGTAAAGCTGCCGCCCGAGGCTGTTACTCTTTGAACCGCGTTTGAGTAAGAAAAATAGGTGCTGGAACCATCAATAACTATGGAGTTAATATTCTGATAGGTCAGTGTGCTGCCATTCCAAATCTCCTGATTTAGGTAGCTGCTAGTGACAGGTGAATAATTATAATAGTCTCCTGCAATAGCTCCCTCTACCCATTTCATAATTCTGGTGGGACTATTCCAGCCCCTATCAGAAATATAAATATTCCTGTTAGCATCTACATAAATGTCATTAATGTCTTGTAGTTGCCCTTGTGTATTTCCGAATCCATTTCCGCCAGCCACTGTTGTGCCGGAAGGAGCTATGTAAGGATTTGAAATAGTACTTAAAAATTGCTTTTGAACACGATAGTTACCTCTGTCAGCGTAATATAGCTCGTTGGTAGAAGGGTTTAGATGCACGCCATTAGGGTAATTTAAGTGTATTGAATCATCTCCTGCCTCGCCATACACCCCTGCAACCATTTCGCCAGCAGGATTATTACCATTTACATTCCATCGCATTACCACATGTTTGTCCGGAATTGTTGAATAAACGTATCCATTGTGGTAGCTTATTCCCGAAAATCCTACAGAACTATTAAAGTAATCTGCCGATGCAATGGTTGTCCCCTCATAACTGCCTTCCACCCACTTTTGAATTTTATATCTACCGGATATATATAGTGTATTTCCATTCACAGCAACATCATTAGGTTCTGTAAGCGTACTGTCTTCATTGCTGATATAGCTTCCGTATCCGTGACCACCGGCAACCGTAATTCCTTTCGATGCACCATTGGCCCATTTTTGAATGCGGTTGTTTGCTTTATCCGCAATGTAAATAGTTTTATCGGGCATCAAGTAAATACCAGCAGGTTGCCATAGTCCAACACTATCTGAGCCCGACAAAGAATTTGTATTGCCTGCTATGATTTTTCTGCTTGGGTTGTTTACCAAATCATGTGTGATTGAAAATACAATGGTATCGAAGTCGTTTTTATACCAGGTTATGCTTTTTGTTAAATCGGCATCACTTACAAAAAGTGTTGTATTTCCCAAACAGCTGTTCTGGGAGGCAGCTTCAAAGGTTATTAAATCATTGTTGCGAAGAATGTAATGGGGTCTGTTGGGATGAACAGTCATAACAAGGGGACTGCTTGTTGCAGGGTTATTGGTTAAACAGGTTTTAGTACTGGTTATGGTACAGGTAATGGTGTCGTTGTTTTGCAAGAAGAAATAACTGCCTGCAAAAAACTTGTTTTTATCCAAGTTCATGTTATCAATAGTTATACCATTCCTTTTCCACTCATAACTGACACTGTTGTCTGCAACTGCATTTTCGCTTGGTGTTTCTGCTGCATTTGTAAATGCACTGAAAATAATGCTCTGATCTGTTGAACAGATTTGGTTTCCTTTGTTTGAGTTTATATTCGCCGTCATTTCTCCTCCAACTTGAATAAACCTGCTTTTGGAGGCAGAAGGTACTCCGCAGGAATTGAGCGCCGCAACAGTAATATTGCCTGAACTATTTCCGGGAGTAACAATGATTGTATCTGCAGTACTTGTCCCAAGCCATCCTTCAGGCAAAGTCCATTGATAGGAAGTAGCGCCCAAAGTTGGCTCTACACGATAGACAAACGCAGAAGAAGGGCATACGCGACCGTCGCCGTATATCGAATCTACGCGCCCTGGCATGTTATCGTAATCAATAGTGTAAAAAGCGGTATCACTTATAGAGCAGCCTCTCGTAAAGTAAATACCCACATAACCATCGCTGCCATTATTCGTTACCGTTATTTCTGAAGAATCGCTGTTGCCAGACCACCCCGATGGAACAATCCAATTGAATGCGGCAGGCGAAGAGCCCTGAACAGTATCAATCGAAATTATCAATGGTTGGTTTGGACATAAGCTTGAAAAGTTGTTTCCAAAAGAACCTCTTTCCCAAAAGTTGAAGCGGGTTGTTCCGGTAACACTCACATTTAGTGTTTGTGGCTCACTAGCACCGCAGGTATTGACGCTTCTTACGCTAATAGCTCCAGCGTTAGCTTTTGCTGTGACATTTATACTTGATGTTGAACTGCTTCCACTCCATAAATTAGGAATTGTCCATTGGTAAGTATATGCGGGAGAAACAGATACATTAAAATTATCAAATAGTGCCGTATTTGATGTCGGCGAAGTTGTTGCGGAGTGGTTGAAGAAAAACCCAAAAACATTGGAAGCGGTTTTTGAGTAAGCACTATCAGCTATTGTACTACCCGACTGTGTAGTAACACTACTGAAGTCTGCGTTGGCAGTTGTACCATCACTTCTTAAAAACAACCTCCATTGATGGTTGGTTGGATTATAAACAACTTTAACACTAGCCCAATTGGTGTTGCTTGTTAAAAAATCAGTAGAGGGCGCAGCCAATAGGGTTTGTGTTCCACCTAAACCATTGGTATATTTTACCAGCCGAATCGTATTGGTTGTTGTTCCTTTAATTAAAACCACTGCGTATCCATTTCCAGAGTTGTGTAAGGCGGCGTTTGTTCCAGCTAAAACTACTGCCGATGCATAATTAGATGCGGCAAAACCTGAAAGTGCTGTTGTTCTGTTTGTTTTCATATTGAATGTCCAGGTTACAGGACTAACATTCGTGTTTAAAGTGCTCTTAAAAAGAGAGTTGTAATTGGATAAAGATCCTGTAACATAGGTGGCGCCTGCAGTTTGGGCGGTTGGAGTGGCACTCGTATTTCCAGATAAAATTTGCAGCGCATAATCGGCTCCCGACTGAAGACTTGCCCTTGAAGTTGCGCCGGTTGATGAAGCAGAGCCTGTTGATGTGGTTGTTGTGGTATAGGTCATAGAAGGATTGCCGCCGTTTGACATTGGCTGTACCGCCGCACCCCTGTTGAACGCATCTGCAAAAACACTGTATTCCGAAGAAACTGAATAAGACGCAGTTCCGTTACATGTTATACTGTTGTTCCCAGTAATTGATGAAGGCTTAATTGGCTCATCAATAACGGTTACAAATAACGTTTTGGCAGCACCTGCTCCACAACCATTTACTGCGCTTACAGCAATAGTTCCTGAGTTTGTTCCGGGTGTAACAGTAATTGTGTTGGTTGTGCTATTTCCCGTCCATCCATTGGGCAAGGTCCATATATAACTTGTTGCGCCTGCCACAGCAGATGCGGTGTAAACAGTTGGTGTTTGATTGCAAGGAACACCTGCTGGGCCGGATATGGAAGAGGGGGCGCTCAATAAAGGACTGCAATATTTTTTGTTGGAATATGGAGAGTGCACATAGTAAACACCACCGTTCATGTCTTTTCCTAAAAAGTAAGCTACATATTCATCCGGATTTTGTTCAAGCAAACCCATGTCTGTCCAGCTTATACCATTTTTCCTTTTCACTCTGGCTTCATAGTTGTTTCCATTTAAAAAAGTAGAAACAATCCAAGGATTTCCACCCGTAAAGACAATGTCATCAAATTGACGAATCAGCAGGCTGTCGGAATTATAATTACCGAAATAAGCACTAGTGGTTGCGCTGAGTGTTGGTATGCTAAACCAACTTCCGGATTCAAACCAGCAAAGCTGTGGTTGATAAACAGCATTTTGTGAGTTTACGGTGAATTTACCATAAAGCAAAACATTAGGATTGTTATTGCCATCAAGTGTAAATTTAAACGGAGCATTTTGTGAAGCATATATATTCCATGGATTAGTAAAACCGACTGAGGAAATTAAACCGTTGATAAATTTATTCTTGGCAAAAATGCCAGTTGTCCCAATATTTTCCCAATTGCTCCCATTGTATCTTTTAGCTACGATGTTTCCGGTATCTGATGAGGTGTGATAGAGCACAACAGGCAAACCATTGCTGCCAATTTTTATTGAGGTGAAGTCAATAGGATCCTCAGAAAATCCGTCTTTTCCCACGTTTATCCATTCAATGCCATTGTACTTTTTAACTGACAATTTACCTTCTTGTTTTTCATCTCTGAAACTTACAAAAGGAGTGGAGTTATATACAGCTAAGCTAATAGCAGGTATGGATGTATAATAGTAGCCGATTTCCTGGGTATATGCAATGGGATTGCCAACGGGAATAAAATCAATCCCATTGAATTTGACCACCCGAATAGAAAAATAATAGCCACTGTATCCAGCAATTTGTTGAGTGTTGTAGGCTAGATAAGGGGTTTCGTCGGGCGCCAATGCTAACGAAATCCCCTGAAATGTTGTTGAAACTGGATTTCCTACCGGCGACCATATTCCATTGCCGCTTGATTTATACAAACGGTATTGATTCTGATTGCTTGTTTTGTGAAGCACAAAAACGGTCCCGTTGTTTCCTACTGCCATATCCACGGCAGCTCCGTTGGTTGAAGGTGCGCTTAGGTCAACCCAGGTTTGTGCCATTACTCCGCCACTAATGAAAAACCCTAATGACAGCATAAATAAGATTCTGCTAAATGAAAATTGACATCTCATTGGATAAAAATTTAAAAAATAAAAAATCAATTTGGAAGAAAAATAGGGCGGGAATGCCTAAAACAGGTGTTATCAGGCATACAAAAGTAGTTTTATTTGTTATATCAACAAAAAAACCAAAAAGAAGTAATCTAAAGTTAATGGGAGTGTTTAAATAGCCTGGTGGTTAAAGGGCTGCAGCACCATTTCGCTGATTACACCACTCGAGGGTTGCTGACAGAGGAACCATATAGCCTTGGCAGCTTCTTCTGCTGTTATCATTTTTTCTTTTTGTACGCGCAAGTCAATATTGTCCCAAAAAGGAGAATCTACTCCTCCCATAAAAAGGTTTGTAATCCTAATTTCCGTTCTTTTGATTTCCTCTCTGATGCTTTGCAGCATACCATTTAAGCCG
>CANHMN010000047.1 GCA_947461645.1 Chitinophagaceae bacterium
CCCCTATCCCATTTAAATCGGTCTTTTAAAGATCCATTTAAGAAATTTTGAGCTTCGATTTTATTTTCTACATTTGTATTCACATCAAGATTCACTATTAGTGAAACCAACCGAGTCGAGAGACCGCGGTGGTAAAATGATGAGGGCCTTCAGCCAAAATAAAGCGCTAAATTTTCCCTTTTTTATTTTTCCTGGTGTGTAGCATTTTTTTAACCACTAAATAAATTGTTATGCAAGAAGGATCTTTCGTTGTTTGTATTGACGACAGCAATTGGGATGAATTGGCTTATTTACACATGAGCGGTCTTCCCAAAAAAAACTACATCTACAAAATACGTCGCATCATTGATGGCTTTGGAAATGATGGCGTGCTAGGTGTTGCATTAGAAGGCATATATGGTACATGGAAAAACCATGTTAACAACTATGGCCAAACCGTATTTGAAGAATATCACTTCAAAATAACCAGATTCAGAGAAATAGAATCTCCTGAAACTTTTGTTGAATCGGTACTGGAAAGCATCACAGAAGAAATTTATTCTTAACGAAATAGCAATTACAATTATGGGAAACTATACAATCAAAAAAGAGACCATCGATAAATACCACCAAAACCACCAATTCGGAATACTGGATGATGTTGGTGACAGAATCCATCAATTTTTGTCACCTCAGGAAAAAACCATTGATGAGGTACTGAAGAAGTTGTATGAAATTGAAGAAGAAATGGAAGAAAGTGTTGGAGGCATCATGAGAATATTGAAATTTCAACGACAGAACGCCAAGCTAACCGAAGAGCAGGAATTATTGTTGATGAAATCACGGCACCTGAGCATACTTATTCATGATGTGGAAGAGTTGAAGAAATGGGCTCAGGAAAGTTGAGGTAATTTTAATTTCCCTTAATTTTAATTAAATCCTTAAAAATGCCTTCCGCAGACTTAAAACGCAAACTCAAACAACAGAAAGACTTCCCTGAAACACTGGCCGTTCGGTTGCACCGTGCGATTAGCTGGTTGAAGTGTGCCGAAGAGAATACGAGCAATCATGATTTGCAATTTATTGCGCTATGGGTTTCCTACAATGCCTGTTATGCCATTGACGAAAAACTGGAACCAGATTTTACAGAAAGAAAGCAATTCAATGAGTTTATTGCCAGACTGGTAAGCCATGACCATGAAAACAGATTTTACAACCTTCTGTGGCAAAAATACTCCGGACCGGTCAGGCTCATCATTGAAAATCATTTTCTGTATAAACCATTTTGGGATGCTCAACGAGGTGAAAAGGTAAACTGGAAAAAGCTGTTTGAAAAATCAAATGAAGACGCACTTCGTTACCTCTCGCAGGTAGAAATAAGTAAACTTATAGATGTCATTCTCGACAGGTTGTACATGCTTCGCAACCAAATCATGCATGGTGGAGCCACCTATAAAAGCAAAGTAAATCGTGCGCAAGTCAAAGATGCCTGCAATATCCTGAAGCTTCTAATCCCCATCATTGTTGATATTATGATGGATAATAAAGAGGAAGATTGGGGAGAGATTTATTTTCCAGTGGTGGGACAGAACTAATTTTGAAAATTTCCTATAGGCTAAAACGGAAAATCAAGATCTGTTGCATACAAATTTCTTTTTCTTAATACGTATCTTGTGCTTGATATACTAAATTGCAATAATAATTAGGTAAATCAAGCTAAATTGGCAGATTATAATTAGAAAATTTTCAAGCAAGAAAACCTTTTTCTAATTAAAATTATAAGGAAGATCTAACACAACTTATCAAAATATAAATAATGGCATCAATTGGATGGATAGACTTTTCAACCAACGATAGAAACCGTGTAGGCTCGGTTTTGGATTTGCTACGTCCGGAAGGCATGGTAGATGAGTTGGGCATGGGCACTATACGTGATGCCTTGGCTAATCAATTATTTCCGGGTATTTCTACTATCCAAACACGAGCTAAATACTTTTTTATTATACCGTATATTTTATACGATTATCAAACTGTTATTCCTGCAAAACGCAGAGGGAAAACACCTTCTAAATTTCTGGAAGATAAAGAGTACGAAATCATGTGGCAACTGGGTGACTACTATAGGTCAATTGCGGAGGATTCAAGAACAAGAGAGCGTTTTGGCGTTATTGGTATAACGAGATTAAAACCTCAAAAGATTGTAAGACGTCCATCCGCTATTTACTGGAATGGCTTGTATACCTATCAATTCATTAATACGAACGGATTGTCAGCAGATACATTTTTAAAGCAATCTACCAATCCTTCAATGGAAACTTTACTTTCCTCGGTTCAGCAAGGTGATGATATAGCGGGAGATGATATTGATGCCGAGCATGAGAATGTATTTAAGATAAGAGTTTCGCCTAAATTAAACTGGAGTGAAAGTCTAACTCTTGATTTGGATAAAGGGGAGGCTGAATTTTTTCAGGACCGCATACTATCCATTGCCAAAGGCAAATTGATTGCCGAACTCTTACAACAAGACAAGCTCTGGAAAATATTTATACAAGCTGAGAACTTTATGCAGTTTGCAAAAGCGGCATTGTCACTTCCACTTTCAGATAAACTGAAAACAATGCTCATTTTAGCCCACGATTTTTCTGAATTAATGTATGGGGCACATTTGGCATACAACTGTCAGTTGCACCACAAGGTTTTTAATAGTGCGCGTTTTGACGAGGATTTCCAGAAGTGGATTGACGGCATTGAGGATAATATGCTCGACTATTCCAATTTCAATCCCGATATACTATTCAGTTACGCCACCACTGCAAAGTCAACAACAGTTCAGTTTGTAAAAGACTGGTGGAAACAAACACAAAACGGATGCAAAGATGTAAAGAAAAGAGATGCCCTGATAGAACAACAGGAAGCAATAGTAAAAGGTGGCAAAGCCCGTTTGCGTTGGAAAAAAACTGATGATGTAAAAGAAAATAATTGGCTTGGGTTAAGGCATTTTGATTATCGCTTTTTCCAGGCACGAACCATTTTAAAAGATATTAGAACAGGAATAAATAACTAAGATGCTGCACCCTAAACACAATAGAATAGATTATGGTGATCAACTCATTCCACCAGATGGGTATGAATTGGCCTATGCTATTGGCACATCTTATTCCTTGGATCTCGAAGCTTTGATGATATTGCCAGTAGCTTTGTTTTATGCCCAAAAATTAGATGGAAATGCGGATGAATTGAGATATGATATGCTGGATGCGATTACTAAAGCAGCAGATAAAATTACAGTGTACTATCAAAATGGTCAATTGAAAGTACCCAATAAATACCATCATTTGATGGCTTATTGGGAAAAAGGCATTCAGCCAGTAACTATGCCTCATTATGCTAGTTCATTTCATCCAAAAGTATGGGTTATAAGGTATGAATCTAAAGGATTAGTTCCCAAGTATAGGGTATTGGTTACAAGTCGCAACCTAACCATTGCACGTGATTGGGATATGGCTTTTACTACAGATGGTGAAGTGTCGGACAAAGAGCAGCCTAAGAATAAACCATTGGTACATTTTTTACAATACCTGAATACTACAGGAAAGAAAACCATACCGGCAGCATTTTTAAATGATTTACTAAAAGTAAAATTCGACCTGCCTGAAAAATTTAAGGCTTTCAAATTTGTTCCGATAGGCATACCTAATACAGAAACAAGTAAGCCTTATACCAACCCAATTACAGCGGGCAAAAACCTTTGGGAAGAAATGCTGATTGTTTCACCCTTCATAGATAAAACAACATTGAATAGCATCTATGAAGTCACCAGGAAAACGCCATACTTATTAAGCAGAAAAGAAGAGTTGGATTCCGTGGATGAGGAAATACTGAACTTATCAGACTGTTGGCAGTTCAATACTTATTTTGAAGATGCCGAGTTTAATCCCGAATTTGAAGATGGTGTAACTGAACCACTCCCACAAAATTTACATGCTAAGCTTTTTGTGGCGATGCAAGATCGAACTCCTTTTTGGTATTTAGGCTCAGCCAATTGTACCGCCCCTGCTCAAGGCAGAAATATAGAATTTATGGTTGAATTAAAGGCGGGGAATGGGTCTGGACTAAAAACCAAAGACATTTTTAAAGCACTTACAGATCCTGAAAAATCAGAAGGTATTAATTTGTTTACACCTTACACTTATGAATCAAGAGTTTTTGCAGAAGAACAAAAGAATATTGAATTAGACTTACGTAAAATAAAATATGATTTAACAAAACTTCCTATTAAAGGTACAGCCGAGTTAATTGAAAATGGTACAGCTTATAACCTATCTATACAGATTGATGCAACAGGCTTGACACTACCAAATGGCTTTGAAGTTAAGGTAAAGCCCCTTCCTGAAAACCAAAAAGAAGGAGTGAACATTAAGCCAGAAATAATAAACATTATCGACAATTTTGGAGGTTACGCCGAAACAACATTGAGTATATTTTTAGTTTTTGAAATTGAAAAAGATGACCATGTTCACAGCAAGTTCTTAATGCCAATGAAAATTGAACTGCCAAGTAGTAGGCTCAATAAAATATTTTCTGGCATTATTGATAGTAGAGAGAAATTTTTAAAATACCTCACCTTTTTATTAACCGGTGAAGAAACCGATCTTATCAGCAATGCCAATGTAAAAAAAAGTAACGCAGCTTCTAATGTAACTGATGTTTCTGGATTTGCAGGAACTCCCATTTATGAAAAATTACTCATTGCGTCTAGTCGTTTTCCCGATAAGTTAAAGTCAATTGATAATTTAATTCAGCGACTTAAAGAAGAAACAACCGAATTAGATGAACCTATTATAACTGCAGAGTTCGAGGGCTTTTGGAATATATTTCAAACCTTTATTAAAAATAAAAATTGATAATGAAGGGAAAAATAAAAGATACATTAGAAGGCCTCAAGGACTTTCAGTTAAAAACGGTTGATTACGTTTTCAAGCAACTATATGTAAAAGGTAGGAGTAAAATGTTAATTGCTGATGAAGTTGGGCTGGGCAAAACTATTGTGGCCAAGGGAATCATTGCTAAAGCATTTGGTCAGTTTATACCTACAACAAATAAAAGTGTTTTCAATGTTATTTATATCTGCTCTAATCAAGCATTGGCGAGGCAAAATTTAAAAAAACTCAATTTCTCAGGAAATAATTTAGCAATTGATTATTCGGAGGATGATGATCGATTAACAGGCTTGGCGTACATATCAGCAAAAGAAGAACAACAGTTTCCTTTCAGAATAAAAGCCTTTACTCCTGCTACATCCTTTGATGATAAAACCCATTCTGGAAAAGCAGATGAGAGAGTTTTATTGTACAGGCTTCTTTATTCATACAGCGATTTCAAACCTTTAAGCAATAGTTTAAAATGGATACTTAAATGCAATAGAAGGATTAAGGATGAAAATTGGGAGGCTCGTATTCAGATTGCCGAGGATTTAGATAATGGTAAGGAAGTAAATTGGTTAAAGAAAATAAGGCCAAAAGTATATAGTGAGTTTAGAAAAGCATTGGACAAAACAGTTAGTCCTACTGATTTGCCAAAGTCATTCAATGCAGTAGGCATTAGCTATCCAATAAAATATTGGACTTTGTTGAAGAACCTTTGTCAATTGGGCATTCGGAAAAAAAATTATTATAATTATCAGTTCAGTAAAGAATTAATTAGTTCTCTTCGTTTTACTTTGTCAAGAGTTTGCTTAGAGTTTTTACAAGCAGATATTTTTATTCTTGATGAATTTCAACGTTACAAGAAATTAATTGACAAAGCAGATAGTAGCGAAGAAGTTGATAAAGAAGAAGTAAGTCCTGCAATTCAGTTGGCAAGGGATATCTTTTCATTTGAAGATTCTAAAATTCTGATGCTCTCTGCTACACCATTTAAGCCATATACGAATGATTTCGATGAATTAAATGGCGAAGTGCATTACAATGAATTTGTCTCTGTGCTAAAATTTTTAATGGCGGACAAAGCTGATACATTTTGGAAGGAGTATGAACACGATAGAAAAGCGCTATTCGGTTTTTTAAGACATCCGGATACCTTAGATGCTCAAATGGAAAATGCAATAGGATTAAAAAATAAGTTAGAAACTCTTTACAGAACCTGCATTGTAAGAACAGAAAAGCTGCTTGCATCCAATGACCGTGATGCACTGATAAAGCATGTAAACAAACCAATTTCCATACAGCAGGAAGATATCAATGATTTTGTTGTCTTAGACCAAATTACCTTACTGCTTAATAAAAATCATAGCGCATCATTACCAATTCCTTTAGAATATGTAAAGTCTTGTCCTTTTGCATTATCATTCTTAGACAATTATCAGCATAAAGAAAAAATCAAAAATCTAATTTTAAAAGATGAGACACTTCAGCAATTGGTAAAGCAAACAAAACACGGATGGGTAAATCTAAAAGACATTAACGATTATAAACCACTTATTCCTCCAAGAGCAAAGTCGCTACCGAATGCTAAACTTCGTTTATTGTTGGACGAAACAGTGCACAATAATGGTTGGAAATACTTATGGATACCTCCTTCCATTCCATACTATGAATTAGATGGAGCGTTTAAAGATAGTTGGGGATATTCTAAAACATTAATTTTCTCTTCATGGAAATTAGTTCCTCGTATGGTTGCATCGTTGGTTTCATACGAGGCAGAACGACTTTCAATTGGTAATCCGAAATCAATATCTGAAAGAGAGAAAAAGGAGAAAGAGAATTTTAAACCTTATTACTTTCAAAAAAGAAGATCGCCAAGACCGCAGTTTACCTTCAAGGTTTTAAAAGAGGAAAAGGAACCTCAGCAAATGAATAATTTCATGCTTTCCTATCCTTGTCTTTTTCTAGCGAATTTTTATGACCCCGCTATAAATATTGAAGAAAATAAATCATTCCAACAAATTAAAACTGAGATAAAGAATCAGCTAATTGCAACTTTCAATTCGCTCAATCTTAACCAATATGTAAGTGGTAAAGGTGATTGGCAAAAGTGGTACTGGTTAGGCCCACTCCTTTTAGATAAAGCAAGTGAAGATAACGAGGTGCTTAAGGAATGGCTTTCGAAGGGAATACCTCCATCCGAACTTGCGATTGATGCAGAGAGTATCGGTACTGATAAAGATGAAAGTATAGGTAGGAAAACGCATTTCGAACTCGCAAAATCTGCTTTCACCAGCCATACCCCTATTGCTGTTGGTAAACTCAATAATGAACAGATAGAATTAATCTGTGAACATATGGCTGAGCTTACAATTGGCTCACCGGCAATATGCTATTTGAGAAGTCAGAGAAGATACAAAGACTTGTCAAATGATTTATTTGATGCAGCCTTTAATGTGTGCTCATCATTTTTAACTATGTTCAATAAGCCTGAAAGTATTGCAATAGTTAGGTTGCATACAAAGGAAGGAGATTACTGGAAACGAGCATTGCATTACATGATTGATGGAAATATACAGTCTATGCTGGATGAATTTATGTATCTACTTATAAATGGAGAGAATATCCAATCTACAAATGAGTTGAGTGATTTTGTTTCCGATATTCTATCTGTAAGATCATCAAGTCATGAAATAGAGGATTTGAATGAGCTAATTAAAGATCCCAATAAAGAAAAAATTAAACGTAGATCCATTAGATCACATTATGCAGTTGATTTTGGTACACAAAAAATAAATACAGCAAAAGGTGCAGGACGGCAAATTAATATCCGCCAAGCCTTTAATTCACCATTTAGGCCTTTTGTATTGGCGTCAACTTCGATTGGTCAGGAAGGCTTGGATTTTCATTTGTATTGTAAAAAAATATTCCATTGGAATTTGCCTTATAATCCTATTGATTTTGAGCAAAGAGAAGGAAGGATACATCGCTATCAAGGTCTTGTGATAAGGCTCAATTTGGCAAGCAAATACAGAAATAAGATTACCTATGGTGAACCCAAAAATAATATTTGGAAAGATGTTTTTAAATATGCTGAAAAAGAAAAAGCACAGGCTAAGTTTTCATGTGATTTAGTACCGTACTGGCATACAGAAACATTGAGTGATATAAAAATCGAAAGATTTGTGCCTTTGTATCCTTTCAGCAGAGACATAGAAAAGTTCAACAATCTAATTAAAATACTTACATTTTACAGATTAACATTCGGGCAACCACGTCAGCAAGAATTAGTGGATTCCTTAAATGATTCAGGATTTAGTGAAGAGGTAATTCGAAAGTTAGATGATTTAATAATAAACCTTAGCCCCATAAAATTTTTATAAAACGGAATTTTATTACTGAAAATGCGATTATTCTTAATGCAAGCGTGACGCTGATACTTATAAAAGCAAAGTGATTCGCACTCATGTATGAGACGCTTTTAATAATCTCAAACTTTTCATCCCCATCATTATTGATATTATGATGGATAATAAAGATGAGGATTGGGGAGAGATTTATTTTCCGGTGGTGGGGTGTAAATTTGTTTATTTGGTATCACTCCCCTTACACCACCTCTCGGCTCTTTAACATCTTCATAATACCTCGGTATCAAATGTATATGCACATGAGGCACCGTTTGCCCAGCTGCTTCGTTAATATTAATACCCACATTAAAACCGTCAGGATTATATTTTTCTTGTACAATTCCTTTAACACGATTTAATAATTCATTACAATCTTTCTGTTCCTCTAATGACAAATCAAAATAATTGGCGGTATGCCTTTTTGGAATAATCAATGTATGTCCTTCATTTACCGGAAAGCCATCGTAAATAGCAAAAGATAATTCACTTTCCAATATTTTTTCTCTTTCTACATTGCAGAAAGGACAAGGTTTATTTTCGTTCATCTATAAATATTCAAAACCGTTATTAGCGGCTATTGTTATTAATGGTTGTATCGTGTCTCTGAATTTATTTTTTGTAGGGTTTGTTTCCAGATTATTAAGTTCGGGTAAAATGGTTAAATAATCTTCCAGTGATTTATTTCCTGGGGCTTTTTCATATACAATTTTTATTGCGGTTTCTTGCAAATTAAAAAAGGAATCAAAATATTTATTCATTGATGGCAACTTATCACTTTTACTGCTGTTGAATGATTTATCCGCTGGGATTAAATTCCACATTAAATCATGCGACACAAAATTATAGGGCACAAAATGCTCCACAGCAAAATCGCCTTTTATCAATGCTCTTTTTGTGTAAATACAATTTACAGATCCCAATTCATCTATTACAATATCCCAAAACTTTCTTTGTTTGGTGAGGTTATTTCTTGATGCGGGTTTTATTAATTTATTCGGAATGTCTGGTACATTTGGATTTTTAGCTTGTAAAAATAATGACAGATTCCAGTAACAAAAATCTCTAATGAAAGCTGCATTCAATAAAAAATAATTCGCCCATAATATATCTATGTCTATAAAATCGGCATGCAATGCATAAGGGCAATAGAAAGGAGATTGATTTGATTTTTTATAGATTGAACCCCTGTCTTCTCCAGGAAACCAAGGACTCAAAAACCAATGCGGTACATTATTATTAAATTGAACAAGTTGCTTTTTTGTTGTAATGTTTTCTGTGTTCAATAATTTATTAATTATGTCATTTTTATTGGCATCAATGGTTAGTCCTTCTGAAATTTTTATGGCTTCAATAGCGGATTGTAATTTATCCTGCACACCAAACGAAACATGAAAATAATTTACGGTGTACCAAGCATTGCTTATCATTCTTGCAAACAATTCCTTTTTGGGAATCATTGTTGACTCCGATTTTATTCTTGATTCCAAAGCATCAACGATTGACAATAGCCAATAGAATTTATAAGTAGCAGACGTGCTATTGAAACAAGCCGCTAACTTTTCTATGGGTAAGTTTTTATCGTTGGGGAGTTGGTGCATTTTTTAGATCAATATTTCATTTTTTTGGAGAAATTATTTTCCTCCCTTCAATTTTAATTGAGATTTTGCATTA
>CANHMN010000048.1 GCA_947461645.1 Chitinophagaceae bacterium
CTACCATTTCACCTTTCAGCTTTTTGAGGGCAGGGTACAAAATCTTTTTAATCAGCGTTGTTTTACCGCTTCCACTTACGCCACTTACTGCACAAATCACGTTCAACGGGAAGGTGACATCAATGTTTTTAAGGTTGTTTTCTGATGCACCCTTAACCACGACGCTTTTGGTCCATTTTCTAGTAACGGTTGGCTGGTCTATGCTAAGATTTCCTGACAGATATTGTCCGGTGAGGCTGTTCTTATTGGCCGTAATTTCATCGTAATCTCCGTTGGCAATTACTTCTCCACCCAGATGACTGGCCAACGGTCCCATATCGATGATATGATCGGCTTCGCGCATCATCATTTCGTCATGCTCCACCACAACTACGGTATTGCCCAAATCCCTTAGGGACTTCAAAACAGAAATTAACCTTTCCGTATCTCTGCTGTGAAGACCAATAGAAGGCTCATCCAGAATGTACAATGAATCTGTTAGGTTACTGCCCAGGCTTCTTGTGAGTTGAATGCGCTGGCTTTCTCCCCCACTCAATGAATTGGCCAATCGGTTCAGGGTTAGGTATCCTAAGCCTACATCGAGCAGTGTCTTTAGGCGGTTGTTGATTTCAATCAAAATTCTTTTAGCAACCGTTGAATCGTATTCATTTAATTTCAGAGACTTGAACCACTCATACAAATCCTGAACTGGCATTTCACAAAGCTCTCCGATCTGCAATTGATTGACTTTTATATACAATGCTTCCTTGCGAAGCCTGTAACCATTGCATTCAGTACAGGTTGTTCTTCCTCTGTATCTGCTTAACATTACGCGGTACTGAACCTTGTAAAGGTTTTGCTGAACTTCGTTGAAAAAATCATCAATGCCATTAACGAATTGATTGCCTTTCCAAAGTTGATCGATTTGTTGTGGAGAAAGTGACTTGACAGGCTTATGAATAGGAAAATCAAATTGCTTGGCAGCACGAACAAATGCATCTTTCCACGAACCAAGCTTTTCTCCTTTCCATGGTGCCACTGCGCCTTCAAAAACACTTAGGTTTTTATCAGGAATGACGAGGTCGGGATCAATACCCAATACCTGAGAAAAACCTTCGCAAACGGGGCAGGCACCAAAAGGGTTATTAAAGGAGAACAGATTCGGAACAGGTTCTTCAAACAACATGCCATCAAGCTCAAATTTATTGCTGAAGGACAGCAAATCGTTGTTGTCAATTTTAAGACTCATGGCTCCATCGCCTTCAAAAAAAGCAGTAGCCAATGAATCTGAAATACGATGCAGATCTTCCTGATTGAAATCTTTTTTAACCAAACGATCTACAAGAACATACGATTTGTGTTTTGAGGATAGCTTTTTAGAAAGCGCCTTTTCATCTTCGGAATCCAAAAGATCTTGAATTCGAAGGGTTTCATTATTTACCCAAATCCTTGAAAATCCTTTTTGCAATAAAATATTAAGCTCTTCTGTGTTGTTTCTGTTGTGATGTGTTTTAAATAAAGCTAAAACTAAAATCTTACTGCCCTCCTCGGTTGCGTTGATTACTTTTAACACATCTGTCACGTCGTCTTTTTTCACTTCTCTTCCACTTACTGGAGAAATGGTTTTACCGATTCGCGCAAACAACAAACGCAAGTAGTCGTATATTTCGGTCATACTTCCAACTGTACTTCTTGGTGTTCTCGTGATGACTTTTTGTTCAATTGCAATTGCAGGACATAATCCGTGGATATAATCTACTTCGGGCTTGTTCATTCTTTGCATGAATTGTCTTGCATAGGAGCTTAAGCTTTCTGCGTATCTTCTTTGTCCTTCTGCAAATAAAGTATCAATAGTTAGCGATGATTTTCCTGAGCCTGAAACACCGGTTACCACAATAAATTTATTTCGTGGTATCGTAACCGTTATGTTTTTAAGGTTGTGTACTCTTGCTCCCTTGATCAGAATATTGTTTTCTTTGTTTCTGGAGGACAAAAGCGGCTTTTGAGGTGATGGTTTCTGCTTCATATAATTAGGCGAAAATAGGCTAAGAATGCGGTTTTTACGCCTATTTTGAGGCCTTGTGGAAAATATACTGCGTAGATTTACTTACCCCATTTGAGCACTAGTACTCGATTTTTGTGTTTTCGCGAAATTTTGTTAAAAAATATTTTGGAGCGAAAGTTTTAACTCTACCTTTAGGTCACAATAGCAAATCGAAGTAGAAAAAACACAAGATTAAAAAGCCTTCTGAATTTACCGCTTCGAATCGTTATCCAACAAAAATCCAAACCATAAAAACTAAACACATGAAAAACCTTACCCACCTAACCGACCAGGAACTTGTTCAAGCTTACATGAACGGACAAACTGAAAGCCTATCTGTTCTAGTTGAGCGTCACAAAAACAAAATCTTCACTTCTATTTACCTTTTGGTAAAAGACAAATACCTTGCTGAAGATATATTTCAAGAGGTGTTTATCAAAATCATCGATAGCTTAAACAACAAGCGTTATACAGATGAAGGAAAGTTTTTGCCATGGGCAATGCGTATCGCTCACAATATGTGTGTTGATCATTTTAGAAAAGTAAAACGCAGCCCAAGCATCAAAACAAGTGATGATCATGACATTTTTGAAGTATTGAATTTCCACGAAGCAAGTGCAGAAACTAAAATCATGGAAAATCAAACACACGAGAAGGTTAGAAAAATGATTGACATGCTTCCTGAAGACCAAAGAGAAGTAATCATCCTTCGTAACTATGCTGATTTGAGCTTCAAAGAAATCGCAGCATTAACCAACTCAAGCATCAACACTTGCTTAGGAAGAATGCGTTATGCTTTGATCAACTTGAGAAAAATGATGACTGAAAAGCAAATCGCTTTGTAAAATTGAACGTTCTGCATTTTTGATAACTGAACCCCCAGTGATAATAAAAATCCTCTTCTTCCGAAGAGGATTTTTATTATAAGACAATTTCAAGTGTTTATTTTCGGGCTGTATTTGACGAAAGGCCGCATTGCAACCATTTGATGTATTCTTTTTTATCAGGCGTATATCCTACCGGATAATTGAGCAATTCTTCATTGGTATTTACAATACTGTAAAGTGGCTGGGCATTGCTCGAAAAATTTTCTGTTTGAAAAGTAGCCCACAAATCGCCAAAGGTTGAAATCTCTTTGCTTAATCCATCTTTAGTTGTGTAGGTAAACTGACGTGAAACAGGTAAAGGTTTTTTATCATCAACATACAAGGACACAACGATAAAACTGTCTGCCATGAGTTGGTATACTTCCGGATCGCTCCAAACATTTTCTTCCATTCTTCTGCAATTGACACAGGCATATCCGGTGAAGTCAATCAACAAAGGCTTGTTTTGTTCTTTTGCCATTTTTAAACCCTCTTCATAATCTCTTGAACAATTCAATCCTAACACACAATCAGACTCTTTTTGGTAAACACTATAATACAAGGGTGGAGGGAACCCGGATATCAGGCTCAAATTGGCCCATTTGGTGTTGGTAACTCCTGGTATCAAATACAAAGAAAAAAGGCCTACAATAACAGCAAGTATTTTTCTAACCGGATTTATTTTCTCATTTGGTGAATCATGACTGAATTTGATTTTTCCAAAAAGATACAAGGTCAGTGCTATGCCAATAACAATCCATATACCAATAAATATTTCTCTTTTTAAAATACCCCAATGTTTTACCAAATCAGCATTGGATAGAAACTTAAAAGCTAAAGCGAGTTCTAAAAATCCCAATATTACTTTCACGGTATTAAGCCAACCACCCGATTTAGGCAATGATTGTAACCAATGTGGAAATAGTGCGAATAAGGCAAATGGAAGAGCTAAGGCCAATCCAAAGCCAGCCATTCCGGAAGTAAGTTGTATGGCACCGCCATTGGTAGATAAAGAACCCGCCAACAAAGAACCCAATATTGGGCCAGTACAGGAGAACGATACGATGGCAAGGGTTAATGCCATGAAGAATATACCTAGGATATTGCCCGAGCTTGCTTTACTGTCTGCTCCTGTAGACAATCCGGAAGGAAGAGTTATTTCATAAAAACCAAAAAAAGAAAAGGCAAAAAACACGAAAACAACAAAGAAAATGACATTGAGGTAAACGTTGGTAGAAATATTGTTTAGCAGCTCCGGATTAACACTATCGAGAAAATGAAAAGGCAAACTCAACAAAATATAAATCAGTAAAATAAAGAAGCCATATAGGAAAGCATTGGATACACCCTGCTTTTTATTCGAAGCTTTTTTGGTAAAGAACGAAACTGTTAAAGGAATCATCGGAAAAACGCAAGGTGTTAGTAGTGCTACCAACCCACCTAAAAAGCCAAGCAGAAAAATATGCAGCAGGCTTTTACTCGTACTCGTTTCCTCGGTTTTGGAAATTCCACAACTGTTTTTAGGATTATTTATATCAATGGAAGAGATTAACACCCTTTGAACCGCATTTGAAGTTTTGGATGAGTCGAGAATAATTTTGATGACCTGCTCTTCTGTGGTAAACTGATCGGCTTTCCCCAGCTCATAGTTGATGGGGATTTTAATAGCCTCAGGCACGGCACCACTGTATGAAACTAAAATTGAAAGCTCGATTTTTTGTTGATAGGTTTCTTTTTTTCTTCCTTCAAATACAGGGTCTGAATAGGATATCGACTGAGTTGTTATTTCATGACTTTTGATTTGAATGGAAGAGTCTAGTGTTGAAAAGGTAATTCCACTCAAACCATCAACAGAATCAGAGGCATAAACATGCCAGTTGTCTTTTATTTCTCCATTAAATTTGATGAGGATGGAATTGTTAGCTTGGTTAATTGTATGTGAAGACCATTTAACCAAAGAACTGTCTTGCGCATGTGATTCCTGAAATGCAACAAAAAATAACAGCAGAAGGAATAAAAAGGATTGAATTAAGCTTCTCATCGTTTAAAATTTAGTTCAGGTGACATTATTCTTTTTGATTCTAGATTTAAAATGACCAATAAAGAGAATATTGTCTTCCTAAAATATCAATGTCCCGAAATCGGGACATTGACGAAGGTAAAATTTATTTCCCTGTGATGGGAACGGAAAAAGGAATTTCTTTGGGAGGCAGGCATTTTCTGTCGTTGCAAACCATAAAATTGAGTGTGCCTTTTACAGTAGTGGCTGCAGAAGTTTTAATGGTCACTTTTTGTACAAAATCAACCTTTTTGGTATAAAAACGAAGTGTTGAGTTGAAATTAGGATCGAATGCTGTTTCAAGCTTTCCTACTTCAACCACTTTGCCTTCAAATTTCAACAAAGGGTTTTTGGCAAATTCAAAACTGGTTGGTTCAGGACCCTCTCCTGCCTGTTGCGCATACAAGTGCCATTTGTCTTGAATGACTGCAGTTAAATGAATCTCATATTTTTTAGGTCCTATTTTTTTAGAAGTGAAGCTCCAGGAAACAGGATTCTCCAATTGAGCAAAGCCCATCAAAAATAAAGTGGATAATAGTACTGTTAAAGAAATATACTTGGACATGATTTTTTTTTCAAAAGTAGAGAATGTCAAGCAAATTTGGAAGGTAGTTGCCTGAAATATTGCGGTTTAACTTTATTTTATTTCGTTTTATTTAAAATCATGGAGCGATTAGTTAAACGTATCAAAAGCAGGAACAACAACATCTCTCGAATTAATATAGGTTTTCTACTCCTATTACAATGGAAAGTGCTATTACCAGCCAGTGTAAGACAACCGAAATCCATGATTTTGGTTGATAGCAAAAAAAAGCGGAAATAAAAGCTGCTAAAGGTGGCAGCAGAAAAATGAAGTCGCAAAATTGGAAATCACTGTTCAAAAATGGAATCAATACTCCAACAATCATCCAAAGAGTAAGAAGCGACCATGTTTTGCGTGATTGAACCAATAGTCGCCGCATGTTGAATTGAACATAATACATGCCAACAGTCACCAATACAATTAGAAACAAATACAAAACTGACTCAGCTAAGGACAGGGCAATTGATGGCTTATGCAGCCTAAACAGAATTTCGAAGTTTTCGATTTTATTTCCAGCTATAAATGATACTGTATAAAAAAAATAATAGGGCGTAAGAAAACCAACAACCATCAACAGCCACTCATTTAATTTAAATGGTCTGCTGAAGATCATCGACAACATCAAAACAGACAGAAACCAAATGGAAGGAGCAAAAAATGTAGAAGCTAAACCAAATACCAGCGCAATGTTAAAAATGTCTGTTTTAGGATTTGTGGCATTTTGTAAAGATGCTGTTTTATTGAGCATAGAAAGCAGCAATACACATGAAAACAAAGATGAAGAAAACGCAAACCTACTCACCAATACTGAGAGCAAGAGCAGAAATGACATGCCTGTTAAATAATGTAACCGAGTAAAAAGGCGCTGTAAAATAGACAGTCTGTTGATCAACAATGCCAGCGTAAAAACCATGACCATAAAAAATAAAGCCAAAGCAAAATTTGAATGACCGTTTTTTAGGGAAAGGAATTGCATAATTAGTCGCCAACCAAATCCATCTCCTTTTTCTGCAATCAATACAAAAGGTTTTGCCAAGGCCGACCAACACAGAACTAGTCCATAAACAAAAAGCAAAAAGCTATTGTAGGGTCTGTTGGTTTTAAATTGGTTTAACACGTTCTTTATTTTGATGATGCAAATTGCAAAGGTAAACTTTGAAAGGCTATTTATTAAAAGACCAAGTGTGCGAAGCCCAGGTGATTGAGGTAGGTATAGGGAACAATGATTTCTCTGGCAGCTATTTGCTTAGCGCGTCTTGGCATAAACTCCACAAGTGGTTCGTTTCCTTTAACTGTTGCAAATCGATTTGTATTTCCGGAAAAATCAATTGACTGACGACTTAAGATGTGCTTCTGCTGGTCACGTTCAATGTAAATAAACTGAAGGTCTTTGCCTTGGTTCATCAGCACAAAAGAAAGGTAAACATCGGCATCAGTATCCATTTGTCTTTTAGTGATGCTGTTTGTCCAATTCAAACCGAGGGCACTGTCAACGGCAGCTACAACAATATTGTTTGCAAAATACCTCCTTTGTGTTAACACGCCATTGTTGGGATTTCCCATTACATTCATGTTGTTGAAGTAAAAATCATTAGCGCCGGAAAAAGCCGGATTGAAATTTCTGTTCCAATTGTTGTTGGAAAATGTTTCTGTGTAGGAATCTTCTGCTACAAGTACGAATTCGCCATTACGTTTTACAAGAATTTGCTTTGGGTCCATGTTGTCGATTTCTCCCCTGCTTCCAGAAGAACTTATGGTTGAATAAAAGGAAGGCGGCAAAACATTAAAAGCCTTTTGCAGCGTTGAATTTTTCAGGGAATGAACAGCTGAAAACAGTCCTTCAACCCTCCCCCTTTTTGTTGTATTATAATATGCATTGAGTATGATTTTATTGTTGATGTTGTCTGCCTTCAATAAAGTTTTTTCAATGAAATGCTCTTCAAGATTAATCGGAAATGAGCTAAAATCTTTTTCCCCTTTTCTGTGGACAAACAACACTAAAGAATCGAAGTTGTCTATTGCTCTTCTTCTGGTTTGAAGTGCAAAAGCAACCATGCCTTCATTATCAATTATAATGTCGGAGAGCAAGTCTTTATTGGGATTGTAAGCATGTAAAAACAATGTGTTATCGGTAAGAATGAGTGCCGAGTTGAAGACAAATATCTTAAGTTCAACTTCATCGTTACGAATTAATTTTCGGGAGACAATCAAATTGTTTTTATTGTCGCTTGCCCATACATCAAATAAATTTCTATCTGAAAGAAAACCAATTTCGGTTTCATCAATAAGATAGGGCGCTGAAAACTGATTGATTGAAAGAGAAAGTATAGACATATAGCAGGATACTTCGCGGTTTTTTACAGAAGCATAAATAACAATAACCGAATCTCCTTTTTTGATAAAATCTATATTGATGGTTTTTTCGGGAATAAAATCCATTTCAATCGATTTTATAAATGTCATTTTTTCATCGTAAAAGGCTATTTGATGGTCACCTTCCGATTTCTTGTAAATCAGTATAGTGTTGTTTGTTTTTCCAATGATCTGAAAATCGAGGTTAGCTCTTTCCTTTTTGTTGATCTCTGAATAATACACTTGTTGGGCTTGTATACATTCGGATAAGAACTGCAACACCATAATCAAAGAAAATAATTTCAGCAGGCGTGTATAACTGGAAAAAAATTCATTTAGATAGCGTAACATTCAGGTTTATTTTTATAAAATTACAATAAAAGGGACAAGCAATTTAAAACAATATGCTTTGGCATTTGTTAAACAATATAAACTAAGCTAGCCATGGCAAATGATCTTAAAAAATCCCAAAAAGTACTTATCACCGGCGGTACCGGCATGGTGGGCAAAAGGCTTGTACAAACTTTAACTGACAAAGGTTATGAGGTAGTTGTACTTACGAGAAAAGTTGAAAATCAACCTTTACAACATGGTGTAACTTATTGCAAATGGGATTTTGAAAAAGATATTATTGATGAGAATGCCTTAAATGATATCGACGCCATTGTTCATCTTGCCGGATCGGGAGTGATGGACAAAAAATGGACCGATGCTTACCGAAAGGAAATCCTTCAAAGCAGAACGGAAAGCATAACCTATCTTTTGCAAAAATTGCAAAAGAGCAATCATAAAGTAAAAACACTGGTTAGTGCTTCAGCAATTGGTTGGTATGGGCCCGACATCAAGCAAGATTATGCATTCACGGAAGAAGATCCTGCAAACAATCATTTTTTGGGTAAGACGTGTAAGCTGTGGGAACAAAGTGCAGAGCAAGCCGAAAATCTTGGTATCAGGGTATGTAAACTAAGAATCGGAATTGTTTTGAGCGACAAAGGCGGGGCACTTCCGGAATTTATCAAACCCATCAAATTTGGCGTTGCTGCCATCTTTGGGAGCGGTAAGCAAATGGTAAGTTGGATTCATGTTGAAGATCTTTGTAGAATGTTTCTTTTTGCATTAGAGAATGAGACTTTAATGGGCAGCTTCAATGCAGTAGCACCCGCCCCTTCAAGCAATAAAAATCTTGTAGTAAGTATTGCCAAACTATTGAAAGGCCGATTTTGGATTCCGATTTTTGTGCCTTCGCTGCTTTTGAAATGCATATTGGGAGAAAGAAGTATTGAGTTGTTGAAAAGCACAACTGTCAGTTCAACAAAAATTAGAGCGGCAGGATTTACCTTTCTTTATCCCGAAATCGGACAAGCTTTGAAGAAAATACTAAAACCCTAGATTGCTAGAGGTCTTTTTTGAGGAGATTTCTTTTGCTTAAAAAATAGAAGAGCAAAAGATAAATGACTGCAAATGCTAATCCTGCATAGATGTTCGGTGTCGGCATTCTTTCTGTCGCCATTTCCTTTAAAGGATTGGATGGAAATGTCAACAATCCGTCCGATGCATTCATAGGCAGATAGTCTCCTAAACTACCAAAATCTGTTTTATGGAGTTCTTTGATTTTCATGGCGCCTGCATCCAACAAGTCAGCAAGAATATTTTCTACGCCCATGTAAATAAAAAATACTCCGAATGCAAAGCCTGTTTTTCTGATCCAGCAAGACAGCAACAAAGCAAGCATCATATATGAAAGGGCTTTTAGGAAGAAATATCCAACATGCGAAAAGCCTGTGAAGGAAAACGCATTAGATCCCTGAAATCCGAAAATCAATCCGGTAAGAATAACCATTATTACCGATGCTATCGAAAACAATACCACCAATATTAATTTTGCATTGAAAAATTGCTCTCTTTGCCAGCCATCAATTATGTTTTGACGAAC
>CANHMN010000049.1 GCA_947461645.1 Chitinophagaceae bacterium
ATAGAGCATGGGGGAATTGTTGTTCATATTAGGATTGCTTGTGCTTAGGGTTAGCTTAACACCGCTCCAATCTAATCCGGTGGTTTGAGACACCATTGCCTTGTAAACCAGCTTGAAAGTGTTGTCGATTGTTTTTACCCTGATGTCGTAATTCGGAATCCAGCCGGCATTTCTTGTAAAATAACTGCAATCAAAATCTGCCAGACCTGCCTCTTTGGACATCACCTGAAGGATTAGCTGCCCCACAGGCTTTGATGGTATGTTTTCGTAGGCAAGTTGATCAAGTAGTTGAAGCCTGTTGTTAATCTCTTCGATTTTTTGATTGATGGAATCCCTTTTTACACTGATGTCATAATTGCGTTGTTTAAGCAGACTTATTTTATCTGTATAAAACGCTGTCAGTTTTATCAATTCTTCAGAAGAAATATTCTTTTTGTCTGGTGTGATAAAATTGTTTTCGATGAGCCTGGTGGTTCTATTGATAACATCCTCGTTGACAGCAGCTTGGTTAAAAAACCATGCGGCCGTTTTTTGCAACTGACTGATGGTGTCATATGATTTTTTATGATTGGGTAGAGGCTTGGGAATAGGTGGTATATAGTAAATGCGGTGACTAAAAGACAAGATCGTAGCATATTCCGGACAAGACAATTGAATGGTATTGATGTCGGGATAAAGAGAAACGTTGTTAATTACGATTGTTTGAACACCACTTTTCAAATTTGCCTTGGCAGCATGTTGAAGATCGGCTCCGTAGCCATAATAAACAGTGGCTTTGTTGAGCGTTGATGGAATTTGAATGGTGTCTTTTTTTTGTGCTGTTGATGCCAAAAAAAATAAAAAGCAAGTGATAACGGCGGGAATGTGTTTCTGTAGCATATTATAAAATTTGCCAGCAGATGCACTTCAAAAAGGAATTGCATAAATCCTCCCAAAAAAAATTACCGCAATACCATTTGTCTGTCTGTATCGAGTTTAATCAATATAAATATCAAAATGGTAAACGTAAGCAGCGAAGACCCTCCGTAACTCATTAAGGGCAATGTGATACCAATAACAGGCGCAAGACCAATTGTCATACAAATATTAATGGCCACATGAAAAAAGATGATAGCCGCTACTGAGTAGGCGTAAACTCTGCTAAAAGCGCTTCGTTGTCTTTCTGCTATAAAAACAATTCTCAGTAAAAGCCACAAATAAAGAATCATTAATACCACAGACCCCACAAAACCAAAACTCTCTCCCAATGAAGTGAAAATAAAATCTGTGTGTTGCTCCGGAACAAAATCTCCCTGGGTTTGCGTGCCTTTTAAAAATCCTTTTCCCAAAAAACCTCCGGATCCAATGGCAATCTTAGATTGTTTAACATTGTAATTCTCATTGTCAGCAGGTTTTTTTGCAAGGCTGGAAGTTTTGGCAATAGCAACTGTATCAGACTCTAGGGATATTTTATAGGGATTGTCTCTCCCTACCATACTGAATATTCTATCGGACTGATAGGATTGAAAGATATGTTTAAATAAAAAAGGCACTGCGATACCAACAAAAAAAAGACTCGTCAGCCAAATCAACACCACCATAAAAAGCAGGTTCTTGTTTCGCTTTATTTTTCTTTTTGAAAAATAGACAACGGCAATTCCAATTAAGGTTAAGCCAATGATTAGTTGCTCAGGTGTAAGCAATAAGGTAAGTATCAAAAGTATTCCTAATGATGCTCCCGTAACCAGGTAAACAGGAGGGAATCCTTCTCTGTACATAGGTAATAAAAAAGAAAAGTAAACCAGTGCAAGTCCGGTTTCATTTTGAAGCAAGGAAAACAATACCGGCAACAAACAAATACCGGAGGCAATAAGCTGTGCATTAGGTTTTGAAAATTGAGTTTCCGACCTGGAAAGGTATTTGGCAAGTGCGAGAGCAGTGAAAATCTTGCAGGTTTCTACGGGCTGAAGGTTCATGAACCCCAATGGAATCCAGCTTTTGGAGCCATTTACCGTTTTCCCAACTACAAAAGTGGCAATCATCAGTAATATACCAAAGATGTACAACAGGTTTGGCGTAGCCGTAAAAAACTTGCTGTCCATTAGTAAAATGAATGTAGCAATGACGGAACAAGCCAGCAGATAAACAAATTGTTTGCTGTAATTCTTTTTGAAAGCAAAAAAACTTTTTACCACATCTTCATTGCCGCGGTATTCAACCGAAAAAATACACAACAATCCAATCAACGCAATGGCTACGTAAAGAAGAATCAATATCCTGTCTTTCGGCTGTGTTATGGATGGTCTTTTTTGATACATTAACTCGGCTGATTTTAAGGGCGTTTGCCCATTTTACTGTTTTTCTTTTTTTCGTTGGGAAGAATGCCTTTCAAGCTTGTGTTTGAATCCTTGTTGGGCTTCTCCCCTTTTGATTTTTCTGTTTTCAATGTGTTAATTTCCTCTCTTTCCGGCTGATCGTCATCAATTCCCACTGTGTCTTTGATAGCTTTAATAAAACCTTTAGCCTGGAGGTAAGCAAGGTCTTTGGAATGCTTGATAGAATCCTGCTTTCTGATTTCTGCTTTAATTCTAGGAGGAATGAGGTTCAGTTTAGACAATTGATCAAGGCGGTCAATTCGTGCTTTTTCGGTAATGGAATCTTTCAGGTACTTTTCTATCATCAAACCAACGATAGGCGCAGCATAGGTTCCGCCGAATCTGCCACTGTTTTCCACTACACACATGATTGCAATCTTTGGATTATCGCGCGGAGCAAAGCCACAAAAAAAGGAATGGTTCTGCTGCTTTACACCTTTGTAATAGTTTTCTACAGTTCCTGTTTTCCCGCATATAATAATGTCAGAAACCTTTGCTCCAACACCCGTACCTCTTGGCGATTGCACCACCTCTTGCATACCATCGTGCACTGAATTGAATACGCTGTCTGGTATATCAACGGGACGGATTTTCTTTTTGTATTTATCAAGCAAACCAAATTTATCTCCTCCCTCAATCGAATCAACAACGTGAGGAATGTAATACCAGCCCTTGTTGGCAATATACGCCATTTCATTGGCCACCTGCAAAGGCGTTACTGTCACTTCACCCTGACCGATACTCACCGATCTGAAATTACAAAAATTCCATCTGCCGGTTCCATACACTTTGTTGTAGTACTTAGGCGTGGGGATATTTCCTGATTTTTCAGAGGGAAGATCAACCCCGAGCTTATGACCTAACCCAAAGGCATACATGTAATTGTCCCAGTGCGAAAGAGCGCTGTCTATATTGGCAAAGCCGGGTTTATTTATAACTCTTTGCATCACATTGGCAAAGTAGGTATTGTCTGAAACCGTAATGGCGCTTCTGAGGTTAAACGTACCCAAATCAAGACATCCCATTGGCTTGCCGCTTCCGCAACCATAAAAAGCACCCGAGCAGGAAAAAACAGTTTCAGTTGAAATGACACCTTCATGCAGGCCAATCAAAGCCTGAAGCGTTTTAAAAGTTGATCCGGGTGAATAGGTAGCGCTTACCGTTCTGTTCAATAATGGAAGTGACGGATTTAGAAATAGTTCAGAAAAATGTTTTCTTCGCTCACTTCCAGTAAGGTATTGGGGTTTATAGGTAGGTGAGCTAACCATGCAAAGTACCCCGCCTGTTTTAGGATCAACCGCTACAATAGAGCCAAGTTTGTTTTGCATCAATTTCTCTCCTAGTTCCTGCAATTCAATATCTAAAGAAGTGTACAGATTTTTACCGGCAACAGCCATGGTATCGAAGGCTCCTTTATCCAGTTTTTCGGTAAGTCGGTTTTTGTTGTCTCTTTTCCAGTATTCAATTCCTCTTTCTCCCATCAACACTTTCTCATAGCTTCTTTCCAAACCAGTCATGCCCGCATAGTCTCCTGAAACATAACCTTCTTCAGGATGTTTTTTTAAGAAATTGGTATCAACTTCAGCTGTGTAACCAAGCACATTGGCTGCTGCATCGTAGGGGTAAGACCTTACCGATCTTTCCTGAAGATAAAAAGCAGGAGAGAAACGATACATAGATTCGCTCAAAATCGCCATTTTTTCATCGCTCAAAAGAGGTTCAAAAACGGATGGTCTTGATCTTCCGTTTTTAATGATAAGCTCTACAATTTTCTTTTTAAACTGCGCGGTATCTATGTTCATTATTTTACAAAACAACAGCGTGTCTATTCCCTTCAATTTATTGGGGGTAACCATTAAATCAGAGATGCTGGTGTTTTGCAGAATACAATTTTTTCTTCGGTCGAAAACCAGTCCCCTATCGGGATAAACTACTTTCCTGAAAATACCCTGATCTTCCGCAAGTGTTTTGTATTTAGAGGTAATGACTTGAAGCGTAAAAAGTCTTATGACTACAATTACAAAGAGGGCAACAAAAACAATCTTGATAATATTTTTTCTAGACTCATTGTAAACCGACACAGGAATAAAGCTTTTGTTGTAACAGAAACAGATTCAAATTATGCGCCAAAATTCCCAAAAAAAAAGCAGAAAAAGCAGTGTGGCTGTTTTTAATAAAAATTAAACTTTTCAATCAGGCTGTATTGGTTTTAAATTTTTGCTTCCGGTTGAAAATAAGTTCAACAGCAAACATCCAAAAAAGGGTAACCACTGTAGACAATACCGATTTAAGAAGAAAATACATTGGATCGGCAAACTGCCAGGCTTCGAGTAAAAAAAGCCATACATTATGTACGGTAGCCAGTACCCCGGCATATATGAAATAAGGAAGAAATCCTCCGAAACTTTTGGCTGAAGGTTCGCTGTAATTGGCTTCAGCACCATCGTTAGGCATAAGCAAATTAACTACAAACGGACGCAGGTAGGCAATAAGCACGCAAGCGGCAGCGTGAAAACCCGGATTTTGACGAAAACTGTCGATAGTATAACCAAGCAAAAATCCAATTAACATCAGCCAAGATCTACCAATGGAAAAAGGCAACCACAAAATAAAAATGAAATAGAGGTATGGAGTAACCATCTGATGCAGAAGAATTTTATCCAAGACGTAAACCTGGAAAAGTACCAATAAGAGAAATCTGAATATATTTTTAACCAGAAGGTTCATTTGCAGTTATTTACTGTTTTGCTTTTTCGTTTTCAATATTGGTTTTGATTTTGTTCAACAAACTATCAACGGCTTCGCTGTCTGTATTGGCAATTACATAAACATAGTCTAAGCTGTGAAAATCAGCAGTAGTATTCAATTTCAGCTTATTGTAATTGTTTGCGGAAATTTTGTAAACAGATGATACCCTGCCAACCATCATTCCTTTCGGGAAAGCTGTGCTGAAGCCGCTTGTTATGGCAGTGTCACCTCTGTAAACTTTTGCTCCTTTAGAAATATTGTTGATAAAAACGGCATTGGGTTCGGCTCCATCCCAGCTGAGGATGCCGGTTTCGCCTCCTCTTTTCAGCTTTGCACTGATGTGACTATCCTTATGCATCATACTCATCACTATAGCATACTTGGGCGTTACTTCAGTAACAATACCTACAACGGAAGAGTTGGGATCTATCACCCCCATACCTTCTCTAATGCCATATTGTGTGCCTTTGTCGAGCACGATATAATTGCTTTGACTCACCAGGGAATTGGAAATCACTTTAGCACCAATGTAACTGAACTTTCTAAATTTCAGGAGAGAGTCAATCCTCAGGGTGTCAATAAAAGTTCTGCCGATAGAGTCCGGAATGGAAAAATTGTTTCTGAGTTTATTGTAAAGGGTTTGATTCGCACAGAGCAAGGAATCATTCACTTTCTTGAGGTGAAAGTAGCTGTAGACATTGCTGTACTTTTTATTTACAGTGCCGGTAATTTGTTGTGCTGTTTCGTTGAAAACGGCATGTTGATAACGATTGTATTGAACAATCATGAACAGCGAAAGGAATTGCAATGCAAGGAAAAGCAAAAAGTTGAAATGCCTACGAATAAAAAAAAGGATGTTTCTCAACTCTTCGAAAAAATTTAAATGAATGGTGTCTGTAGAACTTGATGGAAGCTCATCAAAATGTTCAACTACGGATTACCTCATTACAAACGGGAACCTGTCGTAATTTTTAAGGGCTATACCTGTGCCTCTTACAACACTTTTCAACGGATCGTCTGCAATATGAACAGGAAGTTTGATTTTGTTTGTCAATCTCTTATCAAGGCCGCGCAACAAAGATCCTCCGCCTGTGATGTAAAGTCCTCTTCTGTAAATGTCTGCAGCTAATTCGGGTGGTGTGGTTTCCAGTGCTTTCAGAATAGCTTCTTCAATTTTGAAAATGCTCTTATCCAAAGCTTCTGCAACTTCCTGGTAGCTTACCATTACTTGTTTGGGAATACCTGTAACAAGATCTCGGCCATTAACAGGAATATCATCCGGTGGATTATCGAGGTCTTTTAAAGCGGCTCCTATTTGAATTTTGATTTGTTCTGCAGTTCTTTCGCCAATTAGTAAGCTATGATAACGACGAAGCGCTTCCATAATATCTGCGGTAAATTCATCGCCGGCGATACGAATGCTTTGGTCGCACACAATACCTGCAAGGGCTATAACGGTAATGCCTGTTGTACCACCACCGATATCGATAATCATATTACCAACGGGCTCTTCTACATCAATACCAATACCCAAAGCTGCTGCCATTGGTTCGTGAATGAGGTAAACTTCTTTGGCTCCTGCTTGTTCTGCACTGTCTCTTACCGCTCTCTTTTCCACTTCGGTAATGCTGCTTGGAATACAGATCATCATCCTCCAACTCGGAGCAAACAAAGGCTTTTTAGGATAAACCAATTTAATCAGCTCCCTGATCATTAACTCGGCTGCATTAAAATCTGCAATTACACCATCCCTCAAAGGACGAACGGTTCTGATGCTTTCATGTGTTTTTTCATGCATCATCAAAGCCTTTTTTCCAACAGCAAGAAGATGCTTTGGGTTGTTTCTATCCAATGCAACAATAGATGGTTCGTTTACAACCACCTCGTCGTTGTGAATGATCAAGGTATTGGCTGTTCCGAGATCTATTGCTATTTCCTGTGTAAAAAAATTAAAAATGGCCATGCTATACTGAAAAAAGAGAATAAAATTATACCGGATGCAATATAAATCAAATAGTAACGGAGGGGCTATATTTTATCAATTATTTATGAACACCATTCGCCGGTTTTTTGAACCCAAATTTTATTTCCCAAAAGATTTAGCAAATAAAAAGGTGCAGATAATTTACCTGATAAAAAATCTTCCTTGCATGTTTGAAATAATTTCCTATTTTGAGCCAATAAACAAAAAGTTAACAATCAATCAAAAATGTATGACAGAGACAATGCAACAAAAATCTAACCACCCGAAAGGGCTGTGGGTTCTTTTTGGAACAGAGATGTGGGAGCGTTTCAATTTTTATGGGATGAGAGCCCTGTTGACACTGTTCATTGTGAACGCACTTATGATCAGCAAGGAACAATCTTCTATCATTTATGGCGGATTCCTTGGGCTATGCTATCTGACCCCCATGCTCGGTGGCTTCATCTCCGACCGATTCCTCGGCAATCGTAATTGCATCATGCTGGGCGGGACCTTGATGGCTATCGGTCAGTTGCTATTGTTTACCAGTGCGTCTATTTTTGACACCAATCTGCCTTTAGCCACAAATATTCTCTACGTGGCACTTGGGGTGTTGATTTTTGGAAACGGCTTTTTTAAACCCAACATCTCCAGCATGGTGGGTAGCTTGTATCCAAAATCGGAAAAGAATAAACTCGATACCGCCTTCACCATTTTTTACATGGGTATTAATGTTGGGGCATTTCTTGGTCAGCTGATCTGTCCTTTAATTGGAGATGTGGTGGATGATGGCATTCGCAATGTGTATGCATTCAAATGGGGATTTTTAGCTGCAGCCATAGCGATGTTGCTGGGTACCCTGACATTTTTCTTTTTGAAAAACAAATACGTAGTTGCGCCTGATGGCAAAGCCATTGGTGGATTGCCCTCCAAAAATAATGCAGAAGATTACGAAGAGGGTGAAGCACAAAAAGCTCATTTTACCAATGCTTCCGTTGCAATTGCTGCAGTGGTGTTAGTTGCCTTGGTTTATGTGTTTCATACATTCATGGGACAAAACTTGATTTACTCCACGATCTACAGCGCCGGCATTACGCTGGCAGGATTGATCCTGTCTGATAAAACCTTGAACAACATCGAACGTGACCGCATCCTCGTTATTTACATCGTTTCATTCTTCGTGATTTTCTTCTGGGCTGCCTTTGAACAGGCTGGTTCTTCTCTCACATTCATCGCGGATTATCAAACTGACCGAAACATTCTAGGCTGGGATATGCCTCCTTCCATGGTGCAAATATTCAATGGCATCTTTGTGGTCATTTTTGCTGTTCCATTCAGCTTGCTTTGGGACAAGCTTCGTGCCAATGGCAAAGAGCCCATCTCTCCCGCCAAACAAGCGTTGGGCTTGCTTTTGATTGCAGTGAGTTACTTCATCATCGCGCACAATGTGAAAGACCTGGGCAACTCCGGATTGCTGGGTGTGCATTGGTTGATTTTGCTTTACCTGATTCAAACTTGGGCCGAACTTTGTTTGTCACCAATCGGACTTTCACTGGTAGGTAAACTTGCCCCCAAGCGTTTTGCATCACTCTTGTTTGGTGTTTTCTTTATGAGCAGTGCTTCAGGGTATGCGCTGGCAGGGACATTAGGTTCCATTCTTCCCGCTACCGGTGATCAATTTGAGGCTTGCAAAAAAGCAGGATTCAGCCTGCAAGCGATTTTGGACAAAACCATTGTTCCTACTGCAGAGCAAATTAAGTTTTTAGCAGAAAACAAAATCAGCGATCACTATCCTGCATTTGCCGGATTCACCATTCATAATCTGTTTGAATTTTTCATGGTGTTTGTGGTGCTTTGTGGTGTAGCATCGGCATTATTATTCATGCTGGTTCCAAAGTTGAAAAAGATGATGCACGGCATCAATTAATCGATCAGAAATATTAAAATTGAAAGCGACTCCAATTGGGGTCGCTTTTTTTATGGAACAGGATCAAATCCGCTGCTGCCCCAGGGGTGACATTTAGATAATCTTTTCAACGTGAGCCACAATCCTTTTAATGGACCATGTTTCTTTAAAGCCTCGATTCCATAATGAGAACAGGTTGGTGTGAATCTACACTTGGGTCCCAGCATGGGCGAGATTATCCATTGGTAGCATTTTATCAAAAAGATAAAAGGGAGACTAAGCAGGTGTTTGATTTTTTTCATCCAGCTTATTTTTGATTTTCTTAATCAGGGTTGACACAGCTGCATGCATCTGTTGTTGCGTAGGCAAGTCTTTACCCAAGTACATCAAAAAGATGGACATGCTTACTTTTTGATGTTTCAAGTATTCTTCAAGTTCATGCTTCTGCAGCCTGAAAGACTCCCTAATCAACCTTTTGATTCGGTTTCGATCGGTAGCTTTTTTAAAATGACGACTGCTAACTGTAATTCCCGTTTGGAGATTTGTTTCCGGATTTTCGTTAATCCAAATTGCTTTCAGGCTATTGGATAAAACGGACCTTCCCTCAGCAAAAACTTTCTGTATTGTTTTTCTGCTTTTTAAGCGAGCGTCTTTTCCAAACTTATATCGTTGCTGCTGATTCAATGCTTCAATTTAGTGAATCCAGGAATAAAAAAAAGCCCTTGCAGAAGCAAAGGCTGTGAAAATTAATTAGACTGCAATTATTTTTTAGAACCATGTTCGTCAGAAACGGTCAA
>CANHMN010000050.1 GCA_947461645.1 Chitinophagaceae bacterium
CCTTAACCGATCAGCAATCGGCGCTTGATAAAGGTAATATTGCAGGTATCTTATCCATCTATTCAAATAAAAATGCTAATGATTGTCCCTATACGGTTCAACTTAAAACATCTACCTCTTCAAATGACAAATGGCCACAGCTAAAAATGCTGATTGACAATACCATTAATGTTGTTAGCAATGATATTTACAAAGACAGACAAGCTTATGCACGTTTTAATTTTGATCCTTCCAAAGATGTTGCAAAGGTTAGAGAATACAAAACCATTGATTTTATCTTGCCGGGACAGTTGGGGTTTTCTTTGTTAAGCGCAGGCGTTTTTGGTGTAGCATTTATGTTTTTTAACCTCAGAAACACCTTGGTATTAAAACGTTTTTTCGCCACGCCCATCAACAGAACCTTTATTATTTTAGGTGAAGGCTTAAGTAGGGTTATTTTTCAATTGATAACTGCAGTGGTAATAATTACTGTTGGCTATTTCTTCTTTGGGTTTACACTTATTCATGGCTTCCGTACTTTTTTTGACATGATGGGGTTGAGCTTTATTGGGTTATTGGTATTCATGGGATTCGGATTTATTGTTAGTGGAATGGCAAAATCCGACAGCACCATTCCACCTTTTGCAAATCTGATTACATTGCCACAGTTCTTGTTGGGTGGCACCTTCTTTTCGGTTGAGGCCTTTCCAAAATGGTTGCAACCTATTTCAAAGGCACTTCCTCTTACTCATTTGAATGCAGCACTCAGAGATGTTGCTTTTGAAGGACAATCTCTATGGCAAGTAAAAAATGAAATCGGTATACTTTTATTGTGGGGAATAGGAGCCTATTTCTTTGCTGTCAGGGTTTTTAAATGGGAGTAAGATTATTTAAATTGGCAAACATATTTTTCCCATGCTGATATTGGGTTGTTGATTGTTGTCATCAAAAGTTTTTTCGTTGCCGGATAAGGTTTCATTGGCCAGCAGTGCAAATAACACAGCTTCCTTGGCATCAGGATGAATAGGCCAATGGGCGGAGTCACTAATTTTTCCATTCGGCAATTGTTTGATGATCTGGTTGATTAACGTTTTATTGTACAGCCCACCTCCGCTGATGAATAGTTCAAATTCTTCTTCCTGAGTCATTGTTTTTTTTATGACATCACTTATAGTAAGGGCTGTTAGAAGATTCAACGTGGCTAAAACATCTTCAGGCAAAATATTGTTGAGTTTGCATTTTGTTATTCCCGATTCAATAAAATCCAAATGGAAACTTTCTGTCCCTGTTGTTTTGGGAAAGGCCGTAGTAAAGAAATGGTGTTGCAGCCATTCATGTAAAAGTTCCGGTACTATTTTTCCTGTAGCGGCAAGTTCGCCATTATAATCAAATTGTTTTTCCGTATAATTTTTTCTGATCCAGGCATCCATCAAACAATTTCCGGGTCCGGTATCCGATGCTATCACTTCCTTAAACTCGCAATTGGCAGGCAGATAAGTGATGTTGGCAATTCCTCCAATGTTGAGGAGTATTCTCGGCAGTTCAGCATTTCTAAAAATTAAAAAGTCTCCATAAGATACCAATGGCGCTCCTTCACCGCCATGCGCCACATGTTTTTGCCTGAAATCGCTAATGGTGATAATCCCTGTTGTTGTTGCAATATGATCTCCATCACCCAATTGTAAAGTTGCATTGGACATTTCTTTTTGTTGGTGAAGAGTTACAGGAGCATGAAATACCGTTTGTCCATGGCTTGCAATGACATCTATATTTTCTTTGCGCATCCCCCAGTTTTTCAAAGCCGTGTTTATAAGATTTGCATGAACTTGAGCGATTTGAACATTCAACAAAGTCATGTCCATTAATGAGGTATGGGAAGCTGAAACCATTCTGCGAATATTATCCTGAAAAGATGCAGGGTAAGGAAGGGTGCAATATTTAAGCAGACTTACTTTGGTGTCCTTTCCGGATCCTTCTATCTTACAGCAAGCGATGTCAAGTCCGTCAAGCGAAGTTCCACTCATCAAACCAAGTATGGTTTTTGTTTTTTTTTGGCTGATTTCGTGTAGTTTGTCAATTGCTGATTTCATGTATGAATGCTATTGAAGAAGCTCTTGTTTTAGCTTCTGTTTTTTTGGATGCTTTATTGCTTTATAAAGGATAAATTTCTTCTTATGCCATTGAAAGAGGTTCTTTTTAATGGCGAGTCCTTGAAAATGATTTTAAAAGACTCCTCGGTTAGTTCTTCCCAGTCCTTGTTACTAAAGCTCAAAATTTCCGGAATAGGTTTGAAAGTTTCGTTCTTGTGCGGTGTTGAAAATCGGTTCCATGGACATACATCCTGACAAACATCACATCCGAAAAGCCAATCATCAAATTTTCCTTTCATGTTGTCAGGTATCAATGCTTCTTTCAGCTCAATGGTAAAATAGGAAATGCATTTGCTGCCATCAATTACTTTATCAGGAAGTATAGCTTGGGTAGGACAATGGTCAATGCATTTGGTGCAACTCCCGCAATAATCTTTTGCAAATTGATCATCATATTGCAAGTCAATGTCTACAATCAACGAAGCGATAAAGAAAAAAGAGCCGTTCTTTTTGGTGATCAGGTTTCCATTTTTTCCAATCCATCCTAACCCTGACTTTTGTGCCCAGCTTCTTTCTAATACAGGAGCGCTATCTACAAATCCTCTTCCTTCAATGGAGCCAAATTCTTTTCTTAAAGAAACTAAAAATTCGGTTAGTTTTTTTCTGATGATAATGTGGTAATCTTTTCCATACGCATATTTGGAAACTTTAGGAGAGGAGGTTAACTGATGTTCATCAGGAAAATAATTCATCAACAAGGTAATAACAGACTTAGCCCCTGGTACAAGTTTTCGCGGATCTATCCTCAGGTCGAAATGGTTTTGCATGTATTGCATATTGCCATTCATCCCTTTGCTTAGCCACTGTTCAAGCCTCTTGGCATCTTCATCTAACTGAACTGCTTTTGCAATGCCGCAGTAATCAAACCCTAGTTCGGCTGCTATTTGTTTGATAAACGAAGTGCGGTAGGCCAAAATATTATTCAAAGCGAAAATTGTTTCGAGGTTAATTGTTTTCTAAATGCATCTTGTGAAAAAACCTGTGAATCACCGGCGCAATCAATACTCCAAATGTGGTTAAAAAAGTTATTCCGCTAAAAAGAGCATAAACCGATGCGAACAGTTTAGCTTGTGACGTTAATGCAATGTCAGCGCCAATTATAGGACCCATGCCACTCAGAATCATAGAGGCATTCAACAAGCAATCATACCAATCAAATTCAGGAATAGTATAATGGTAACCCAGCATGCCAATGGCTAAACTTCCCAATAAAATAAACAATGCTAATAAGGTATTGTTTCTTACCCGCTTTCGGTAAGTAGCTTTTGAGGCAAGTTGTTGTTTTCTGTGTTCGTACATCTGCTGATCGCAAGTTTATTCAAATTTAAGCGCATTTATTCATTCTAACTTCTTGTGTGTAATTTTTGCAGATGTACTGCTCAAATGCTGAAACTTAGTCAGGTTTATGCTTCTTCAAATGTCAAAATCGCATGTTTTGTAAATTGGTTAAACATTTGTCACTATAGCATTAAACGATCAATTATGAATTTCAGCAATTATACTATCAAAGCAACAGAGGTTGTTCAAAAGGCTATGCAATTGTCTTTTGATACTAAAAATTCAAATATTGAAACAACGCATTTGTTGAAGGCCCTGCTTGATATGAATGATACACCAATCGATTTTCTGTTGAAGAAAAACAATGTGGTGGTAAACCTGCTTGAGTCAAAAGCAGTTGATTTAATTAACAAGCTGCCGATAATTTCAGGCGATTCCTCTCAAAGTTTAACTCGGGAAGCAAATGCTTGCCTAATGCGATCTGTTTCCAATACTAAAATTTTCAATGATGAATTCGTAACACCCGAACATATTCTTTTGGCTCTTTTACAGGGCAATGATTCCATCGGATCTTTGCTAAAAGATGCAGGGCTTAATGAAAAAGGCTTGATAGCTGCAATTAAAGAACTCAGAAAGGGCACTACCGTTTCTTCTCAAACACAGGAAACTTCAGTACAATCGTTGAGTAAGTATGCAAAGAATTTAAACGAACTGGCCCAAATAGGTAAGCTGGATCCTGTGATCGGCAGAGATGAAGAAATCAGAAGAACACTCCACATCCTCAGCCGAAGAACCAAAAATAATCCCATTTTGGTTGGTGAGCCCGGTGTTGGTAAAACTGCTATTGCAGAAGGTCTTGCTATGCGTATCGTAAATGGTGATGTGCCTGAAAACCTTCAGTCTAAAATAATTTATGCCTTGGATATGGGCCAGCTCATTGCAGGTGCAAAATACAAAGGCGAATTTGAAGAGCGCTTAAAGGCTGTTGTAAAAGAAGTGGTGTCAAGTGATGGAAACATCATACTTTTCATTGATGAAATTCATACCCTTGTTGGCGCCGGTGGAGGAGATGGAGCCATGGACGCGGCCAACATTCTCAAGCCTGCATTGGCAAGAGGGGAATTGCGTGCCGTAGGTGCTACAACGCTCAATGAATACCAAAAGTATTTTGAGAAAGACAAAGCCCTTGAAAGACGTTTCCAAAAAGTTTTGATTGAGGAGCCGGGTATTGAAGATGCAATCTCCATCCTTAGAGGAATCAAAGATAAATACGAAACCTACCATCATGTTCGCATTAAAGACGAAGCCATTATTGCTGCCGTTGAAATGTCTAACAGATACATCAACGACAGGTTTCTACCGGATAAAGCAATTGATCTGATTGACGAAAGTGCTGCAAAACTTAGGTTGGAAATGAATTCCATGCCTGAAGAACTCGATACACTTGAAAGACAAATTAGACAACTCGAAATTGAAAGAGAAGCAATTAAGCGTGAACACGATGAAGCCAAGCTGAAAGAACTTAATACTGAAATTGCAAACCTGACAGTTGAACGCGATACGTATAAATCCAAATGGCAGGCAGAAAAAGAAATTGTTGATCAAATTCAACAGTCCAAAGCTGAAATAGAATCTCTCAAAATTGAGGCTGAACAAGCAGAGAGAAATGGTGATTATGGAAAGGTTGCCGAAATTAGGTATGGAAGAGTGAAGGAAAAAGAAATCAGCATATCAGCACTTACCAATCAACTCGATGAGCTTTCTGAAAAAAGAATGCTTAAAGAAGAAGTTGATGCTGAAGATATTGCAGAAAGCATTGCAAAAGCAACCGGGATTCCCGTTTCAAAAATGATGCAAAGCGACAGGGAGAAATTATTGTTTTTGGAGGATGAGCTTCACAAAAGGGTAGTGGGTCAGCACGAGGCTATTGAAGCAGTATCAGATGCCATTAGAAGAAGTCGCGCCGGTTTGCAAGATGTGGGTAAACCAATTGGTTCATTTATCTTTTTAGGATCCACAGGAGTTGGAAAGACTGAACTGGCCAAAGCCCTTGCTGAGTATTTATTTGATGATGAATCCATGATGACCAGAATAGACATGAGTGAGTACCAGGAAAAGCATGCTGTAAGCAGGTTGGTTGGCGCACCTCCGGGATATGTGGGTTATGATGAAGGGGGGCAACTAACAGAAGCAGTAAGAAGAAAACCCTATTCAGTAGTATTGTTTGATGAAATTGAGAAAGCTCATCCCGATGTTTTCAATATTCTTTTACAGGTATTGGATGATGGCAGACTTACTGATAATAAAGGCCGGGTGGTCAATTTTAAAAACACCATCATCATCATGACAAGCAACCTTGGCAGCGATATCATTCAAAGCAATTTTGAAAAAGTAAATGAGAAAAATAAAGACCAGATTGTTGAAGAAACAAGAATAGAATTAATCTCTTTACTTAAACAAACTATACGGCCTGAATTTCTAAATCGAATAGATGAGACCATCATGTTTCAGCCCCTGATGAAGTCAGATATCAAGAACATTATTTCCATTCAACTGCAACAATTGAAATCCGTGTTGGCCAAAAATGACATTGATATTCAATTCAGTGAATATGCTCTTGATTACCTCGCAGAAAATGGTTTTGATCCTCAATTTGGTGCAAGGCCATTGAAAAGATTAATCCAAAAGCAAATCATCAATGCGCTAAGTAAGAAGATACTATCAGGGGAGATTCAAAAAAGCCATAGAATTCTTATCGACGTTTTTGATGGTGTTGTTGTATTTAGAAATGAAAATTCGAAAGCTTAACATTTTATTAAGGATGATAATGGATTGATTATCATATTATTGCGAATAATTTTTGCGGATTAGAACACAATCATTTAGAATACTATCCAAAAAAAACTATCTTCACCGCAACCGTTAATGATTAATAGCGATTTTGTTAAACAAAATGCGCCTTTTATTGTTAAATTATTGTACTGAAATTTTTTATTCTTAACATTCGACTCAATGGCATTCAAAAAAGAAATTGTAGATATAATAGAACCAAAAGATGTATTTGTAGGTAATCCTAAGGCAGAAGTTACCTTGGAGGAGTTTGGAGAGTACGAAAGTGAGGTTTGCGCCAAGGCCAATGAGGTTGTTAAAGAACTGCTTCAAAAATATGATGGTAAGATTCGTTTTAATTTCCGTCATTTCCCTTTAACTAAAATTCACCAAAGAAGTTTGAAGGCAGGAGAAGCTGCTGTGGCTACAGCGCAAGAAGGCAAGTTCTGGGAAATGCATAATATTCTTTTTGCCAATAGAAGAAATCTTGGCACTACCAGTCTAAAATTGCACTCAAAAGAAGCTGGTGTGAAAAGCAAGAAATTCCTTGATGATTTGGTGAACGCAACTTATGGTTGGCAGGTACAAGGCGATTTAAAAGAAGGATTAAACAGAGGAGTCAAAGATGTTCCTGCGTTTTTTGTCAACGGCACCCGAATACCCGGCAACCCTGGTTTTGAAGAGCTCAGCAAAGCAATCGAATCCGCGCTCAAACAAGTTTCCAAGAAAAGTACTCCTTCAGCTAGCAAAAAAGTAGAAGTGGTAAAAGCTCAAACAACAGCTAGTGCGCCTGTTACTAAAACTCCAGTAAGTACGATTAAGCAAACCAAAAAACCATCAGTAAAAGTGGTGCCTCAGAAATCAGCTAAAAAGGAGACTAAACTCACTACCAAAACTGCGGTGAAAAGTAAAAAATAAAAACCTTAGAAGTCGATTAACGCAATCGAAAAATATCAACTACAAAAAAAACATCCTGAGGGGATGTTTTTTTTGTTTTATGGTAAAATATATTGTAGGAAAGGAACAAGAGTTTTTCCTAATTGAATTGAAAGAGGTAAACTTTTTTGAAAATTACATGAGATCCATCGCCATGGCGAAAAAAGTAACATTGAAGGGAAGTACCATTGAGCAATAACCTCCGCCAATAGAGTAAACCCAGAAGAAAGCAGCAACAGAGGCGAAGAACAACGCCCAATATAATCCTTTAGATTTGGTGGTTTTTTCCATACTTTTTATGTTTTTGCAAATATAGGCCAATGTAACTATTACACGTAAGCTTTTACAGATAAATTTGAATTATGCCATTGACATTGAAGAGGTTAGGGCGCGATTGAGAGATTTTGAGGTCAACAATTTTTGCTAAATATCTAGAATCAAGGTACCAAAGGCAGTATTTTTGAGCAAAATAGGTTATTTTCGCCTGTATGCGTACATTGAAACTCGTTTTGTTGGTATTTTGTTCCATTTCTTTGTTTGTTTCCTGCAATAAATTCAGCAAGGTTCAAAAAAGCAAAGATTTCGGATATAAGCTGGAAAAAGCCGATGAGTATTTTGTAAACAAAAAATACAGGTACGCTCAACAACTTTACGAAGAGTTGTTCAGCGTGTACAAAGGAACACAGAAGTTCGAAGATCTTTACTATAAATACGCTTACTGCTTTTTCAATGATGGCATGTACATGGAAGCGGAAAACTTATTCAAAGGATACCTTGAAGTCTTTCCTAACAGTTCTCATGCCGAAGAGGTTGATTACATGAGGGCATATTGCTTCTATAAGCAATCTCCAAAGATTGAACTTGAGCAAGTAAATTCCCTAAGAGCCATTGGAATGATGCAAACTTTCATCAACACACATCCGGGTTCTGAAAGAAACAAAGAAGCCACTGCCATTATTGATGAAATGCGTTTGAAGTTGGAGCAAAAGGAAGTTAAAGGGGCAAAGCTGTACTACGATTTGGGAGAATTCAGAGCATCTGCAATCGCCTATACAACGTTGCTGAACAACTTCCCAGAATCAGCAAATGGGGATGAGTACAAATTCATGGTGGTGAAATCATACTTCAGGTTCGCTAAAATGAGCATTGTAACCAAGCAGGTGGAAAGGTTTGAAAAAGTTACGGAGGAGTACCTGGATTTTATGGATCGTTACCCAGATAGTAAATTGTTGAAAGAGGCTGAATCATTTAGCCAACAAAGTCTAAATCAAATTAAAGCAATACAAAATGAGCAAATTACGTCGTCACTTAGGCAGTAATACCAGTAGTTCGGTAGAACCTAAAAAGCTTTCTGATCTTAAAGACAAGACAGGAAACATTTATGAATCTATCGCTATTATTGCCAAAAGAGCCAATCAAATTAACATAGCGGTTAAAGAAGAATTGCACAATAAATTGGAAGAGTTTGCAAGCCACACGGATAGCTTGGAGGAAATTCATGAGAACAAAGAACAAATTGAAATTTCCCGCGCTTACGAGAGAATGCCTAATTCTGCGCTATTGGCCACTACAGAGTTTTTGGAAGACAAAGTTTATTTCAAGAAAAATGATGAAAATCTTTTTAGTTGATTGATGGCTATTTATGTGTTCTTTTACATGATATAGTTTAATTTTATACCCGCTATTACGCGGGTTTTTTTATGCTCAAAGGAAAGAAAATATTATTGGCTGTTACCGGCAGTATTGCTGCTTACAAAGTACCTGCTTTGGTGAGGCTGCTCGTTAAAGAGGGTGCGGAGGTTAAAGTTATCATGACTCCTGCCGCAACACAATTTGTTGCACCACTAACTCTTTCTACACTTTCCAAGAATGAAGTGTTGTATGAACTTTCAGAAAACAATTCCTGGTCCAATCATGTGATGCTCGGAAGATGGGCAGATCTTATGCTTGTAGCGCCACTAAGCTGCAACTCACTTGCGAAAATGGCCAACGGACTATGCGATAATTTATTCACTGCAGTATACCTTTCCTCAGTGTGCAAAGTGGTTGTTGCTCCTGCTATGGATGAAGACATGTGGATGCATCCTTCAACACAAAACAACATTCAAAAAATAGAATCCTTCAGCAATTACGTCATCCCTGTTGAAAAAGGTGAATTGGCGAGCGGATTGGTTGGCAGTGGCAGAATGGCTGAGCCGGATCATATTGTGGAATGGCTTGACCGTTACTTTTCATTGCAACACCAATTGAAGGGTAAACGAGTATTGGTTACCGCCGGTCCCACACATGAAGCCATCGATCCAGTTCGTTTTATTGGAAACCACTCTTCCGGAAAAATGGGCGTTGCTCTTGCAGCAGCTTTTGCCGCAAGAGGTGCAGAGGTTACATTGGTTTGCGGCCCCGTACAAGTTGATGTGCCCCACAACATCAATGTAATTAGAGTCACTTCAGCAGCCCAAATGTATACTGCCTGTATGGAAGTTTTTCCTGATTGCGATATCGCTGTAATGTCTGCCGCTGTTGCAGACTATACAATAGAATTTGTTTCTGAACAAAAAATAAAAAAGTCGGAAGATGAG
>CANHMN010000051.1 GCA_947461645.1 Chitinophagaceae bacterium
TAGCGCTAACATGAAGAATTCCATTGGCATCAATATCAAAAGTTACTTCCACTTGAGGAACGCCTCTTGGAGCCGGTGGAATACCATCCAGGTTGAACATACCCAAACTCTTATTTTGATTAGCCATAGGCCTTTCCCCTTGCAAAACATGAATTTGAACACCCGGCTGATTATCACTAGCAGTACTGAATACTTCAGATTTTTTTGTTGGGATAGTTGTATTGCTTTCAATCAAGCGCGTCATTACACCCCCCATTGTTTCAATACCCAAGCTAAGCGGGGTAACATCCAATAACAATACATCTTTTACCTCGCCTGTTAGTACTGCACCTTGTATACCTGCACCGATAGCTACCACTTCATCAGGATTAACGCCTTTGTTTGGCTTTTTACCGAAGAATTTCTCAACGATTTCCTGAACTTTTGGAATACGGCTACTTCCTCCAACAAGAATCACTTCATCGATTTCCGATGTGCTGATTCCCGCATCCTTTAAGGCTGCCTCACATGGCTTCAGGCATCTTTCAAATAATTTATCAGCCAATGCTTCAAATTTTGCCTTGGTCAATTTCTTTACCAAATGCTTTGGCACACCATCAACAGCAGTTACATACGGCAAATTAATTTCCGTTTCAGATGAGGATGATAATTCCACCTTGGCTTTCTCAGAAGCTTCTTTCAAACGTTGCAAAGCCATAGGATCTTTTCTCAAATCAATTGCTTCATCATTTTTGAATTCATCAGCCAACCAATCCATGATCACTTTATCAAAATCATCGCCTCCAAGGTGAGTATCTCCATTGGTTGATTTTACCTCAAATACACCATCACCCAATTCCAACACTGAAATATCGAAAGTACCTCCACCCAAATCGAAGACGGCAATTTTCTGGTCTTTACCTTTTTTATCCAAACCATAAGCCAATGCTGCAGCTGTTGGTTCGTTTACTATTCTTCTAACATTCAATCCAGCAATTTCACCGGCTTCTTTGGTTGCCTGACGCTGGGCATCGTTGAAATAAGCTGGAACAGTAATAACCGCTTCAGAAACTTCCTGACCAAGGTAATCCTCTGCAGTCTTTTTCATCTTTTGCAAAACCATTGCACTGATTTCCTGAGGTGTGTATACCCTTCCATCAATATCTATGCGAACCGTGTTGTTATCTCCCTTTACCACTTTGTAGCTCCAATGTGTACTTTCTTCGGTAACCTCATTAAACATTCTACCCATAAAACGCTTAACGCTGGATATGGTATTTTGTGGATTTGTTATAGCCTGACGCTTGGCAGGGTCTCCTACTTTTCTTTCTCCATTTTTTAGAAAGGCCACTACCGATGGTGTTGTACGTCTTCCTTCATCATTGGCAATCACAACAGGCTCGTTTCCCTCCATTACAGAAACACAACTGTTTGTTGTTCCTAAATCAATTCCAATAATTTTTCCCATAGTTTTAATTTTTGTTGTTCAACCTATTTATTCAATGTTTATGCCAAGCAAGAATTGATGAAAATTTGGCAGAAAATAGATGTGTAAGTTCAAAACTCAGCATACAATTGTCAGATGAATTCCAAATGTACTGCTGAAGTGTCAGCATATTAAAATTGAAAAAAGAATAATGCTATAGTATATTCAATAATTTGATTATCAACATATTAAAAAGTTTACTTTATTTTAAAAGTAAAGTATTTTTGGACAAGATAGCTTAAAGAAACGACGAAAAAAGTGGTAATAAGCTGACTGACAAAAGCATCCCAAACTAACACTTCCACCATGAATTTAAGCAAGACAAAATTGAGTAGTAGATTTAAAAGAAAGGCCATGGCATAGCGAAACAATTGTACTCTCCCTCTAATGTTGGACTCCACAAAAACGACATATTTGTTCAGCAAAAATCCAAGGGAGAAACTTACAGCTCCTGCCATGAACAAAGAAGCTACGTGTGGCTTAAAAGCAAAAATCCACCAAATGAAAACTTCTTGATCAAAAAGGAAATGATAACCTAAGTAATATACAAGCAAACCAATCAATGTATTACCTCCCCCGCACGCAGCATACCTGAAAGTTAGCAAAGGCATAAATCGCCTGAACGGAGGATAAAAGAAATCTACAATTTGGGTAATGCTGTTTCTCATGGCGGCTTAAACTATTGAAGAACATACCTTATAGACAATCCGCCCCAGTTGCCACTAAAACCAAAATCTCCTCCTATTTCAAAAGAGGGCTGCCAGTCGAGTGCGAAATCAATCGGTGCATCTTTTATTTTCAAATCCATACCAAGAATACCATCAACACCAAAATAGGTTTTACCCTGATTGAATGTATTATCATACAAAGACACATGCCCTCCAAATCCATAATACCATTTAAGCCCCGGAACATCTCCCATAGACTTGTTTTTCTCTATCAGAAAAGTTATTCGATTTCCATCTTTAAAATACCCCAAAACCTCCAAAGCATACTTTTTGTCCAGGAAATGTTTGAGCGTAACAGCACCGGGATAGAATTTCCCTCCAATAGCTGTCTTATAGTTTGAGCCTTTTGAGTATTGAGCAAAGGAGTTATTCATAAACATGAAACCCATAGCCAGCATAAAAATCTTTATTCCTTTCATGATTAATTGTTGTTGAAATTTCTATTGATACAATGCCGTTCTTTGCTCCTTTACCCTTGCATCCTGGAGGTATTCGTCGTAAGTCATCAACTTGTCTATCATACCGTTAGGCGTAATTTCAATTATTCTGTTGGCCACAGACTGCATAAACTGATGGTCATGCGTAGTAAACAAAACTATTCCTGGAAAAGAAATCATACTATCGTTGAAGGCGATGATACTTTCCAGATCGAGGTGATTCGTTGGCTCATCAAGAATCAACACATTCGGATTTTGCAACATCATCTTGCTAAGCATGCACCTTACTTTTTCTCCTCCGCTAAGCACTGATGTTTTTTTCATGATCTCATCACCACTGAATAGCATCTTACCCAAAAAGCCACGCAAAAAATCTTCATCAACATCTTTCACGGTGGGTGGCACATATTGACGTAACCAATCCATCAGATTATCGTTGTTACCCTGAAAAAATTCTGAGTTATCATTTGGCAGATATGCACTAGTGATGGTAGTCCCCCATTCATATACACCTGTGTCTGCAGCTGTTTTTCCATTTATCACTTCAAAAAAAGTAGTAAGCGCCATTGGGTCGCGACTGATAAAAGCAATCTTCTGGTTTTTCTGTATATCAAAATTCAATTTGCTGAAAATCGTTTTACCATCAATAATTTTCGACAAATTCTCAACCTTCAAAATTTCATTTCCCACCTCCCTGTCTTGCTTAAATATAATTCCGGGATATTTTCTGTTGGAAGGTTGTATATCTTCAATAACAAGCTTTTCAAGCGCTTTCTTTCTGCTGGTAGCCTGTTTACTTTTTGAGGCATTCGCACTAAATCGTGCGATAAAGTCAAGTAAGTCTTTTCGTTTCTCCTCCATCTTCTTGTTCTTGTCACTCTGTTGTCTCGCAGCCAACTGAGAACTTTCATACCAAAAGGAATAGTTACCTGTATAAACTTTAATCTTGCTTCTGTCAACGTCTGCAACATGCGTACAAACGGCATCCAAAAAGTGTCTGTCGTGACTTACTACCAAGACAATATTTTCGTACCCTGCCAAAAAATCTTCCAGCCATGAAATGGTTTCCACATCAAGGTTATTGGTAGGCTCATCCAGCAATAAAATATCAGGATTACCAAACAATGCCTGCGCTAACAATACCCTTACTTTGAGGTTAGCGCTGATATCTTTCATCAATTGCTGATGCAAGCCATCTTCTACACCCAACTCACTTAACAAAGTGGCAGCATCACTCTCGGCAGTATAACCACCCATTTCACCAAATTCATTTTCAAGTTCACCGGCTTTAATACCATCGGCTTCGCTGAAATCTTCCTTTGCATAAATGGCATCTCTTTCATGCATCACTTTCCACATACGCTTATGTCCCATCATTACCGTACTCAAAACAGTGCATTCATCAAAAGCAAATTGATTCTGATTGAGCACAGCCATTCTCTCTCCGGGCGTTATATCGATAGTACCTTTATTGGGTTCGATTTCACTGCTTACGATTTTAAGAAAGGTAGATTTACCTGCACCGTTGGCGCCAATTACACCATAGCAATTCCCTTTGGTAAAATTGATGTTTACCTCATCGAACAATACCCTTTTTCCGTAGGCTAACGTAACATTATTTACACTTATCATAATTAATAAAAGTGCGCAAAGATAATCATTCATACTTGTTTTTGCAGGTATCTGACAGGAATCAAAGCTTAATTTTTGAAGCTTACCCCAATCCGCCGCCAACAACCCGTACCTTAAGCATTTTAATAGTATTTTTGCTGCATGAATATAGCTAAACGCATACAGGAAGCCGCTGTAAAATCACTTGAAACCCTTTACAAAGGACCCTTTTCTGATAAGGATTTTCAAATCAACCATACCAAACCAGAATTTGAAGGAGAATATACCATAGTATTGTTTGCGCTGGTTAAGGCCTTGAAAAAATCTCCTGAAGCAATCGGCGATGAACTTGGCAAGCAGTTGATTGCTGATTTTCCACAGCTGTTTTCAGGATTCAATGTCATCAAGGGTTTTTTAAACCTTTCGGTCTGCGATTCCTACTGGTTGGAGCTTGTTCAAAATAACCACAACGACATTTGCTACGGCAAGCAACCCATGAACGGTAAAAAGGTGATGGTGGAATATTCCTCGCCCAACACCAACAAACCGCTTCACCTCGGACACCTTAGAAATAATTTCTTGGGCTGGAGCGTTGCTGAAATTCTTAAAGCCAACGGAAATGAAGTAATTAAAAGTTGCATCGTAAACGACAGAGGCATTCACATCTGCAAAAGCATGATTGCCTGGCAACTTTTCGCCAACGGCGCTACACCATCGTCCACAAAAACAAAAGGCGATCATTTAGTAGGTGAATACTATGTAAAATTTAATGAGGAATACAAAAAGCAAATGCAGCAACTAATCCAGACCGGAATGAGCGAAGCAGATGCAGAAAAAAATGCTCCCATCATGTTGCAAACACAACAAATGCTGCTCGATTGGGAAAATGGAAAACCTGAGGTGATTGAACTTTGGAAAATGATGAACAGCTGGGTATATGAAGGATTTGACATTACTTATAAATCCATTGGTTGCGATTTCGACAAAACTTACTACGAAAGCGACACTTATCTTTTAGGTAAGGATATTGTACAGGATGGTCTCTATAAAAAAATCTTCTTTAAAAAAGAAGACGGAAGTGTTTGGATTGATCTCACCGCAGAGGGACTTGATGAAAAGCTGGTAATGAGAAAAGACGGGACATCCGTTTACATCACACAGGACATAGGCCTTGCAAAACAAAAATACGACCAATACCAAATCGACCAGAGTATTTATGTTATCGGCGATGAACAGAATTACCACATGAAAGTACTGAAGCTTATCGCTCAGAAATTAGCTTTCCCCTATGCTGATGACATTCATCATCTGAGCTACGGAATGGTTGAGTTACCTTCAGGAAAAATGAAAAGCAGAGAAGGTACCGTTGTAGATGCTGATGATATGGTTGATGAAATGATAAGCACTGCTAAAGCACTCACTGCCTCGCTTGGAAAAGTAAAAGAATTTGATGAAGCAGAACTTGAGCATTTGTACAAAACCCTCGGATTAGGCGCCATGAAGTTTTACCTGTTGAGAGTTGATCCTAAGAAGAAAATGATTTTTAACCCTGAAGAATCCATCGACTTCCATGGATTTACCGGACCATTCATTCAATACACTTTTGCACGCATACAAAGTATTTTAAGGAAAGAAAACAGCATCGAACAATTGACAGCAGGCAGTTTACTACCACTTGAAAAAAAGCTTGTTTTTCAGCTGGAACAGTTCCCAACTGCTATAATTGATTCCGCAAAGGAACTCAATCCTTCCGTTATAGCTAATTACTTGTTTGTGCTATCGCAACATTTCAACTCCTTTTATGCGGAACATTCCATATCCAATGCAGAATCGATAGACAAGAAAAACCTAAGGCTTCAAATATCAACCATGACTGCCAATGTAATTAGAAGCGGCATGCAATTACTGGGAATTCAAGTTCCTTCTAAAATGTAATTGCTTAAATTTTCAACTTTTTCAGCTATTCAATGAAAAGGTTTGAAAAAATAAGCGTAAATGTTAGAGACGATTAAATATATTAAGCCTGACTTTTGTAAATTTGCGTATGTAAACATAACCATAACCCATGGAAAAGAAAGTTACCAAAATAGGTGTAATGACGAGTGGTGGCGACAGCCCTGGCATGAATGCAGCTATCAGAGCTGTAGTGAGAACAGCATTATTCCACAAAATTGAAGTCTTTGGTATCATGCAGGGCTACACAGGCCTTGTGCATGACGAAATAGTTGAAATGGATAGCCGCAGTGTTGCCAATATCATTCAGCGCGGTGGCACCATCCTGAAAACTTCCCGCTGTATGGAATTCATGGAATACGAAGGCAGAAAGAAGGCTTTTGAAAATCTTCAAAAGAGAGGAATTGACGGCTTGGTAATCATTGGTGGCGACGGCTCCTTCAGAGGTGCGCAAATCTTCAGCAACGAATTTAATATACCCTGTATCGGTCTTCCAGGAACAATTGATAAAGACATAGCAGGAACTGATTACACCATTGGTTTCGATACAGCCGTAAATACTGCTGTTGAAGCTATTGATAAAATCAGGGATACCGCTCACGCACACGACAGATTATTTTTAGTAGAGGTTATGGGCAGAGATGCAGGATACATTGCCTTGCACAGCGGCATTGCTACCGGTGCAGAAAATATTCTTATCCCTGAAAGAAAAACAAACATTAATGAAATCATTAGTTCTCTTGAGGAAAAAGAAAAAAGAAAAAAACTGGTGAATGTAATTATAGTTGCCGAAGGCGATGAGTTTGGAGGAGCAAATGAATTGCACCATTACATCAAAGAAAGATTACCCAACCAGGAAGTACGAGTTTGCATTCTAGGGCATATTCAAAGAGGTGGCTCACCATCCTGCATGGACCGATTACTGGCAAGCAGAATGGGATACCATGCAGTAGAAAGCCTGATGGTTGGAAGACACAATGTCTTCATTGGCATACTCAACAATAAAATAAATTACATGCCGCTCAATGAAGCAGTAAAACAAAAACAGGTAATCAGTGATGAATGGATGAAAATGGTAAAAATTCTCGCAACCTAAAAAATAACCAAACTATTTTCTCAACCACCATCTTAATTTATTAATCAAATACAACCAACCAAATCCTAATGAGTAGAAACGTAGAGAAATACCTTTATGAAGGTATGGACAAAGAGGCCGGATTTCATCATGCCCAAAAAAGAACTAAGATTGTAGCCACTGTTGGCCCGGCTTGCGACACCTATGATAAACTGCTGGAATTGGTTAAAGCAGGTGCAAATGTATTCAGATTGAATTTCTCGCACGGCTCACACGAAGACAAGAAAAAAATCATTGACAATATCAGGCTCATCATAAAAAACGAACCCTACAATATTGCCATACTGGGCGATTTACAGGGACCTAAATTAAGGGTTGGCGAAATTGAAGATGGAAAAGTAATGCTGCAAACCGGAGATGATTTTATTTTTACAACAGAAAAAATTATTGGAAACAAAAACAAAGCCTACGTTTCCTACCCCAACCTCACAAAAGATGTAAAACCTGGAGAAAGAATCTTCCTGGATGACGGTAAAATGGAAGTGAAAGTTGTAAGAATTCTTAATGATAAAGAACTTTTGGTGAACGTAATGTTGGGTGGCATATTACTGCCTAAAAAAGGGGTAAATCTTCCAGACAGTGAGTTAACCATGCCTTCATTGACAGAGAAAGACATAATCGATTTGGATTTCATCATTGAAGAAAAACTGGATTGGGTTGCATTGTCCTTTGTAAGAAAAGTAGAAGACATTATAGATCTTAAAAAGAGAATTGAGAACAAGAAGGTCAAAACAAAAGTCATTGCCAAAATAGAGATGCCAGAAGCATTGAAAAATTTACGTGACATTATTTTGGAAAGTGATGGCATCATGGTGGCAAGAGGTGATTTGGGCGTGGAAATACCTGTAGAGCAAGTCCCTGTTATACAAAAAGACATCATCAGAAAATGCATGCACAGAGCAAAGCCGGTGATTGTTGCTACGCAAATGATGGAAAGCATGATAGACAGAACCAAGCCCAACAGAAGCGAAGTGAGCGATGTGGCCAATGCGGTGTTAGAAGGTGCCGACGCTGTTATGCTTAGTGGTGAAACTGCAACAGGTAATTACCCAACTTTGGTGGTGGAAACTATGAGTAAAATTATCCTCAATATCGAAAATTCTGTTTACGATTACAACAGAGACGATATTCTCACCCCCCAACCCCACTCGCCATCTTTCTTAAGCGACGCGATTTGTTACAGTGCCTGCAAACTTGCTAGCGACGCAAATGCAAATGCGCTTATAGGCATGACACAAAGCGGTTACACTGCATTTATGCTTAGCAGTTACAGACCTAAATCACCGTTGTATATTTTCAGCAAGGAAAGGTCACTTATCAACCAATTAAGCTTAAGCTGGGGTGTAAGGGCGTTTTACTATGCAGAAGAAGAAACACTCGATGACATTATTTTCGACCAGATTGAGATTTTAAAAATAAGAGGTTTTCTAAAAAAAGGCGAAGTAGTTGTAAACACTGGAAGCACTCCTATTGATCTTCACCTGCCAACAAATATCATCAAGATTACAACAGTAGAATAAAATGATTCGCTACTAATCATTTGAAACAACTAAATTCCCTCCCCTTTTTTCAATAAAAAAGGGGATTTTTTTATTCCTCTTTCATCAAATCAAAAAGTCTCTTTCTGGCTTTGATTTTCATCCTGTTTTGATAGTACTTGTTCCATCCCAATAACCATCCCAAAAAAGGACTGTGTATTTGAGCCATTTTATGCAAACTGAATGCCTCGCTATACTCTGTAATTAACCCATTTTCAACTCTACAATGAAATTGAAGCGGTTGCTCGATTTCAATAGCTATTTTTAAGCCATACCGGATGTTGCATTTAAATTTGTAATATCCTTCTCCTAAATTTTCAGGTTGATCAAATTTCACTATTTGAATGTTGTCTATTTCGTATTTTAATCTCCATAAGTTAACAACCTCTTCTTTTTTTAAATAGCCATATAGTGGATCAAAGTATTGTAACCCATTCCCACATATTCCACGCATGCCTTCAAAATCTAGCCGCTGAAGGCAATTAATAAACGACAACAGGATGTTATGATCTTTACTCATATCATTGATTTATTCAAAAATAAGGGTTGTTTTCTAGTTAATATGAGGTTAGGTTTATCTTAATGGTAATTTCCATTGAATAATCATGCTGCCTTAATTATCAATTACAGAAATTATTAGTTTCTGATGTTTAAAGAAAAAAAGTCATTTTTTTACTTTTTTTTTTACCTTTAAAGCTATAACTATTATCAATCACCTACATTATTGTAGAAAAATCATTTCGATGAAAAAGTTTTACA
>CANHMN010000052.1 GCA_947461645.1 Chitinophagaceae bacterium
AGGTTCAGAAGGCAGCGGAAAGACAAATTTTTTAGGGGGCATCCTTTCGGGTGCTATTAAGCCTGAAGGGATTGACATTGACACCCTAGGAACGACCATTCGAGAGAATATAGACGAACAGTCTGTTATTCTCTATGATACTGAGCAATCGGAATTTCAGCTCTACAAAAACCTCACATACATTTTGAAGCGAGCTAGCTTAAGCAAGCCACCAGCCTGGTTTAAGGCCTACTGCCTGGTTGGAATCTCCAGGAATGAACGGATGAACCTGATCCTGGAATCCATGGACAGGTTCTTTTACGAAAACGGTGGAATACACATGGTAGTCATTGACGGAATTGCAGACTTACTGGGAGCCGTAAACGATGAGGAAAGCTCCGTGAAGTTGGTTGAGGAATTGTTCCGCATGGCAGCGATCTACAATACCGTTATCATCTGCGTATTGCACATGGCTCCTTCCGGAATGAAGCTACGGGGACATCTCGGTTCGGAGGTACAACGCAAGGCTGCCGGAATTCTTCTAATCGAAAAAGACGATAACAATAATTCAAGTGTCATCAAAGCGCTGAAAGTAAGAGACGGATCTCCATTGGATGTTCCGATGATACAATTCGGCTGGAGCAAAGAAGAAGGCCGTCATGTTTACCTGGGTGAAAAGAGCAAGGAGGATTCTGAAATGCGCAAAGCCAGCGAATTGAAAGATGCAGCAGCAGCCATTTTTAAGGATAAGCACCTAATCACGAACCAAAATCTGATCAAGGCAGTCATGGAACACCTTGATGTGAAGGAACGCACTGCCAGAGCCTACATCAAGTACATGAGAGAACACGAAATCATTGAAAGAAGCGCAGGAAATCCACAGGAATACCAGCTTTTTGCCATGCCTTTCTAACAATATTCCCATGGTATTACCATGAGATTACCGGTCTTGCCCCCCATTTCCGGTGAGAGTCCTCGGTTTTTACCGGGGACTTTGTTTTTTGACCTGAAATGACAGAAAAGTTTCCCACAATTTGAAATAAAAATGATTAATAAAGCTAATTTTGACAACTTTGTCTAAATAAAAAAAGGACTGATGAAATCTGATACTGAGATTGGTAGCTATTTGCAAAATCTTCGGAAGGAACGCAAAATGTCGTTGAGGGAAGTGGCAGAACATGTTGGCATTGATGTCTCCATGCTCAGCAAAATTGAACATGGGGAAAGACAGCTGCAAAGCCACATGATTGCACCGATTGCATATTTATTTGAAATTGATTTTAAGTCAATTCAAATTCAATTTATCAATCAGAAAATCTTACAAGAGTTCGGAGACGAACCATATTTAAATGAAGCATTACAAATTTTAGCAACCACCAATAAATAAATGGCATTCAACGAAAACTCAAGAGTTAAAATACCTACAATACTGCATTTATGCGGCTTGGGGTATGAGTATTTGCCATTGTCAAAGGCCAATTGGGATATTAGTACCAACATTTTTACTGATATTTTTGAAGAGAATATCAAACGGCTCAATCCAAATATGGAACGAGCTGATTTCAAAATTCTTTTAGATAACATCAATCTTGCCCTGGACAATGAAGACCTTGGAAAGAGCTTTTACGAAATGCTCACCAATACTTCCGGACACACACTTATTGACTTTGAAAATTTCAGCAACAATAAATTGCATGTTGTTACTGAATTGCCCTGCATTAATGGAGACGAAGAATTTAGACCCGATATAACGCTTCTGGTAAATGGACTTCCACTAGTTTTTATTGAAGTAAAGAAACCCAATAATCTCGATGGTATTCAGGCTGAATACAAACGCATACAATCACGATTCAAAAATAAGAAGTTTCGAAAGTTTATTAATATAACACAACTCATGGTATTTTCCAATAACATGGAATATGCCGATGATGGCTCACAGCCGCTGCAAGGAGCTTTTTATGCTACCACAGCTTACGGTGATGTTAAGTTTAATTATTTTAGAGAAGAACACACTTTCAATCTTACTCAATTAATTAATCCGGTTTCTGAAGAAGCAGAAACAGATATTCTCAAGGATAACAATTTAGTTAGCATCAAAAACTCACAGGAGTTTCTAACTAATAAACAACCGAATACTCCAACTAACCGGATTTGCACATCGCTCTTTCAACCTGAAAGGCTCTCTTTCATGTTGGAATATGCCATTGCTTATGTGAAGTCTGACAAGGGGCTCGAAAAACATGTAATGCGCTACCCTCAAATATTTGCTACCAAAGCAATTGAGCGGAAGTTAGATGAAGGTGTTAAGAAAGGAATTATTTGGCACACACAAGGTAGTGGTAAAACGGCTTTAACTTATTACAATGTTAAGTACCTTACTCACTATTTCAGAGACCGAAACATCGTTCCTAAATTTTATTTTATTGTAGATAGGCTGGATTTATTGATTCAGGCAGGTCGAGAGTTCAAGAGTCGTGGACTGGTAGTTCACAATATCAATTCTCGTGACGAGTTTGTAAGAGATCTAAAGAAAACAATTGCTCTTCATAACAGTTCCGGCAAGCCTGAAATTACAGTCGTAAACATTCAGAAATTCAAAGAAGATCGTGATGTTGTTAGTAGGAACGATTACCAGATAAACATCCAAAGGGTTTATTTCCTGGATGAGGTACATCGGAGTTACAATCCTAAAGGTAGTTTCCTTGCCAACCTAAATGAATCTGACACTAATGCAATAAAAATTGGTCTTACAGGTACTCCACTTTTGGGTGCTGACTATAATTCAAAATCATTATTCGGAGATTACATTCACAAATACTACTATAACGCCTCTATTGCGGACGGATATACGCTTCGGCTTATTCGTGAAGAAATTGAAACAAGCTACAAGTTCAAATTAAAAAAGGCCTTAGAGGAAATTGATATTTTGAAAGGCCAGGGTGACAGAAAAGTAGTATATGCTCATCCGAAATTTGTAGAGCCTCTTTTGGATTACATCATAATTGATTTTGAAAAGTCTCGAATAACCATGAATGATGGCTCCATTGGTGCTATGGTGATTTGTGATTCTTCCGAGCAGGCCGAAAGATTGAAGGAGATATTTGATGCCAAGTATGCTGTTTCGAATCTGCCAAATATGGCTATGGCTGCGGAACCTGGTGTATCATACAGTGCAGTGCAAAAAGAATTATGTAAGGTTCATTCTTCAGCCCTTATTCTGCATGATGCCGGAACAAAGGATGATAGAGAAACACTCATTGAAGATTTCAAAACTGGAAAGATTGATATACTATTTGTTTACAACATGCTTCTCACAGGCTTTGATGCTCCACGCCTTAAAAAGCTCTATGTCTCACGAATAATTAAGGCTCATAATCTTTTACAAGCCCTTACTCGTGTAAATCGTACCTATAAGAATTTCAAATATGGATATGTAGTTGATTTTGCTGATATACAGCGAGAATTTGATAAAACAAATCGTGATTATTTTAATGAGCTGCAAAATGAGTTGGGTGATGAGATGCAGCACTACTCTAATCTTTTTAAGTCGAAGGAAGAAATTGATCAGGATATTAGAACGATCAAGGATGTTCTTTTTCGATATGATACAGCCAATGCAGAGATTTTCTCCCAGCAGATTTCACAAATCAGCGACAAGAAAACAATGCTCGAATTGACCAAGGCCTTGAATAACGCCAAGGACTTGTACAACCTTATTCGTTTATCAGGCCATTACGAAATGCTTGATAAATTAGATTTTCAAAAGATTACGCTACTAGCTCGCGAAGCAAACAATCACCTTGCGTTAATCAATACCAAGGAGGCTTTAGAGAATAATATTGACACTACTAACTTGTTGAATGTAGCCCTGGAGGATGTGGTGTTTGCCTTTACTAAGCTAAAGGAAGAAGAAATGATTATTGCCGATAAGCTTAAGAACACCCTTCAAAAGACAAGGGAGATGCTTGGGGGCAATTTCGACCAACATGACCTGATATTTATTTCATTGAAGGAGGAGCTCGAGCGTTTATTCAAGAAGAAGAATCTGAGCGAAGTTTCCAAGGAGGAAATGGAAGCCAATATCAAGGAGCTGGAGAAAATCTATGATGAAGCAAAGGAATTGGAACGAAAAAATCAATTGCTGAAAGCGAAATACGATAACGATGCCAAGTACGCACGCTTACACAAGCGATTAATGGAAAAGGATCCGTTGACTGACAGTGAAAGCAAACTATTCGAGGCCTTGCAAAGTTTGAAGAAAGAGGTAGATGCGCAAATACTGCAAAATGCCAATGTGTTGGAAAATGAAAGCTTTGTTGAAAAAATGATATTGCGGTTAGTTATCAGCCAGCTCAAAAACAAATTCGATTTGCCATTGGATGCAGATCGTTCACAAGCCATAAATCACTTAATCGTAAAAGAATACATGAACGAGTATTACGGTCGTGTAGCATAATAACAATATGAACAGAACATTAGAATTTGAAAGAAACACCAAAGCCCTGATTGACGACTTAAAAAGCGTCTGCGCCAATTATGGTTTAGGAAATGACGGCAATGAGTTTAAGATTATTACGCAGGTATTCCTGTATAAATTCTTAAACGACAAGTTTGCCTTTGAGGTGAAGCAGCTAGATAGCAAATTGGCAAAAGTTGAAAGTTGGGAAGCTGCAATCAAAAAGTACAAGAAGTCGGAATATGACATGCTCTTGATGCAGTTGAGTGAAAGCACTGCCAGATTAAAGCCGGAGCATTTTATTTCCTATTTGTTTGAGAATCAAAATCAGCCAAAGTTCGCTGAGCTATTTGATAGCATCTTAACGGATATTGCCAAAGAGAATAGCGATATCTTTTCTGTTAAGACAGACGGTGGTGAAAAAATCATGCTCTTTGAAAACTTAAGCCGTTATGTAATTGATAAGCGGGATGAGTTCTGCAAGGCTATTGTCAATAAACTGGTGCACTTTTCATTTGAACACATCTTTCATGAGAAGTTTGATTTTTATGCGACCATTTTTGAATACCTAATTAAGGACTATAATACCAACAGTGGTGGTAAGTATGCTGAGTATTTCACCCCACATGCAGTAGCTAAAATTATGGCATCCTGCTTGGTAACAGAAAAGGTTAAGAATGCAACTTGTTACGATCCTTCTGCCGGTTCCGGTACCTTGTTGATGAACCTTGCACATGCTATTGGTGAGGACAAATGCACCATTTACTCCCAGGATATCTCTCAAAAATCATCGAACCTATTGCGTTTGAATTTGATTTTAAATAACCTGGTTCATTCCATTCCTAACATAGTAAAGGGCAATACGCTGCTTGATCCTTATCATAAGGAAAAGGACGGAAAGCTAAAAAAATTCGATTTCATTGTTTCTAACCCACCTTTTAGGTTAGACTTCAGTGATTTTGTAGAGGACTTAAAAACTAAAGAGAATCACGAGCGCTTTTTTGCAGGTATGCCTAATGTCCCGAAGGCAAAACCTGAAAGCATGGCGATTTATCCTACATTCATTCAGCACATCATGTTTTCTTTAAGTGAAAAAGGACGAGCTGCCATAGTTGTACCTACTGGATTTATTACCGCACAAAGTGGTATAGAAAAGAAAATTAGGGAACGATTAGTGAAAATGAAAATGCTTCGTGGAGTGATTACCATGCCAAGCAACATCTTTGCAACTACCGGAACAAATGTGAGTATTTTATTTTTAGATAAGGCTAATACAAAAGGAGATATAGTGTTGATGGATGCCTCGAAACTGGGAGAGACCGTAAAAGAAGGTAAAAATCAAAAAACATTACTTAGAAAAGAAGAAGAAGATAAAATAATTGAAACATTCAACGATCATAAAGCTGTTGAAGATTTTAGTGTTGTTGTAAGTTATGAAGAGATTGAAGAAAAGAACTACAGCTTTAGTGCTGGACAATATTTTGAGGTGAAGATTGAGTATACAGACATTACGCCTAATGATTTTAAAGATATACTTAAATCATTTGATGCAAACCTAAATAAAATGTTTAAGGAATCCCGAGATCTTGAAATGGAAATTCAAAGTAAATTAAAAGGACTTAAATATGACTAACGATATCAGAAATGCCAGATTGAGTGATTTATATGAATTTCAATATGGTACTGGCAATACGATTGAAAATATTGGAGGAGATTATCCAATTTACGGGAGTAATGGAACTGTTGGTTATACTAATATTTATAATAGTGAAGACGCACCAGTTATTGGTCACATTGGTGCATATGCTGGTATTGTAAATTGGGCATCAGGAAAACATTTTGTAACATATAACGGAGTGATATGCAAAATAAAAAATGGAATAAATCCAAGATATGGTTACTATTCATTACTGAACTCGAAGCTTCAAAAAAATTTGAGAGGAAGTACACAGCCCTTCATTTCTTATGATCTATTAAATGATGTAAAAGTCTATTTACCTGACAGGCAGGATCAAGATAAAATTGCTTCAGTACTTTCGGCCTTAGACTTCAAAATTGACATTAATAACAGAATCAATAAAGAGTTGGAAGCTATGTCTAAAACCATTTATGATTATTGGTTTGTACAGTTTGATTTTCCCGATAAAAAAGGAAAGCCTTACAAAAGCTCAGGAGGTAAAATGGTTTGGAATGATGAGTTGAAAAGAGAAGTGCCGGAGGGTTGGGAAGTTAATGAGCTTCGAACATTGATTGAAATTCAAAGAGGTATTTCTTATACAAGCAAGGATATCGAAGGAGATGGCGTACCGATGATAAATTTGAATTCTTTCAATCTTAATGGCACTTATAAAGCAGAAGGTGTCAAAAATTATTCAGGTAAATATTCTGAAAAAAACTTAATAAAAAATGGGGATTTGTTAATTGCAGCAACAGATGTAACTAGAAATGCGGAGATAATCGGAAAGGCTATTTTGGTGCCAGATTACTACACAGATAGTTTAGTTTTCTCTATGGATATTGCTAAAATCAGTTCTAACCACTTACCCGTTTCTTTCTTAATGATGCTTTTTAATTCCAATCACTATCATAATTACATAAAGTGGTTCGCAACAGGAACACTCGTTCTTCACTTAAATCTTGATGGTGTAAATCGTTATGTTTCTGAAATTCCCCCTTCAAGTATTCTTCGCATGTTTGATGAATTTTATATGCCAATTGCTAATAGGATATACAATACAGCGAGAGAAAATAACGAATTATCAGAATTACGGGATTGGTTATTGCCAATGCTGATGAATGGTCAAGTTACTTTTAATTAAAAATGGGAAAATGGATAAGTATTATTTCAAAACAAGTAAAGTATCTGCTGAAGGTTTTTATGCTAATGGAAAAATGATTATCCAAAAAGGTTCAATAGCCAATAAAGTTCTTTTGTCTTCATTTCCAAATACATTAATTGAGATTAGAAATGACCTAATTGAAAAAGGCGTTTTAACTACTAAAGGCGATAAGCTCCTATTTACTGAGGATTTTATTTGTTCGTCTCCTTCACAAGCAAGTGCGTTAATAAATGGTTCATCTTCAAATGGACTTCTTGCATGGAAGGATTGTTCAGGTAAAACATTAAAATCAAATTTAAGAGAAATTGATTAATCAATTATTTCATAGTTTATGGATAGAGAAGTTCTTCATAAAGAAATAGATTTGATACAAGGTGTTATCAATCGAATGGCCAGTAATTCCTTTATGCTAAAAGGCTGGTTGATTAGTTTGATAGCAGTAGTATTAGCCCTTAGCAAGGACAGCTTGTTTTCCTGCAACGCAATTTTTGTTTGCTCTATTCTGTGCTTTCCTATTTTGATTTTCTGGTATTTAGATGCTTTCTTTTTACATAGAGAAAAGTGTTATCGAGCACTTTATGAATGGGTAATAAAAAATAGAATGAACACTAATGACAACCTCTACTCATTGGATTACAGACCGCATCAAAAAAAGGTGAAATCCCTGTTTAGGATCATGTTTTCAAAAACGCTTTTCCCATTTTACGGCTTGTCATTCATTTTATTAATCATTGTAATTCTGTTTATTAAATAATTGGCTATGGCAACTAAACGACAAGTATTTTATAGTTTTCATTTTGACAATGATGTGAACCGTGTACAACTTATCCGGAATATTGGTATTCTTGACGGTAATAATCCTGTTACAGCAAATGAATGGGAGGAAGTAAAAAGAAAAGGTGATTCGGCTATTGAAAAGTGGATAGATGATAATATGAAATACAGAAGCTGTGTTATCGTTTTAATAGGTGAACAAACGGCAAATCGAAAGTGGGTTAAACATGAGATATTAAAGGCCTGGAATGAAAAGAAAGGATTGTTGGGGATTTTCATACATAACATCAATTGTATGAGAAATGGCAAGGGGAAAAAGGGAGCAAATCCTTTTGATTTTATATCAATGAGTGACGGTTCAAAAATGTCAAAGCATGTAATGTGTTATGATCCTAATTATACAGATGCTTACAATGATATAGCCGCTAAAATTGACTCATGGATTGAACAGGCAATAAAAAGCAGAAAATAATATTGAAATTCGGATTCCGCATACCGTCACTTACCAAGCGAATCGCTGCAAGAACATCAGTTAAGCGGATCATTCGCCATAACCTCGGCTTCAAGGCTCCGAGGGGTCTGGGTTGGATTACAAATCCAAAGAAAGCTGCTTACAATCGAGTTTATAACAGAACTACCAGGGGGTGTATGGTAACACTTATCGGAATCATTAGTATTCCATTTTTATTGGTTCTGAAAGCTCCCCCGAAAACTGAAGTGTTTGAAAATAGAGTATCAAACAATTCAATAAATTCGGGACGTTATGAAAAAATCAAAATTCACAGAAAGTCAAATCGTCAAGATTCTTGGCGAGCAGGAACAAGGCAAGACGGTTAGCGACATTTGTCGAGAGCACGGTATCAGCCAGCCAACATTTTATGGTTGGAAGAGCAAGTTCGGCGGCATGGATGTCAACCAACTCAAGCGCATTAAAGAGCTTGAGGCGGAGTTATCGCAGTACAAAAAGATTGTTGCCGAGCAAACCCTAAGCATTACAGTTCTCAAGGATGTAATCGAAAAAAAGCTTTAAGGCCTGATGAAAAGCGTGAGCTCGTCCGGTATGCCAAGCATGTGTTCGGAGTGAGTGTTCATCAGGCCTGTGGCCTTTTTCACCTGAGTGAGACGGTTTATTATTACAAAGCAAAGCCGAAGGATAATGACAGTGTCATTGAAGATGAACTGCGGTCTTTGGCTGAAGTGCATACCAATTGGGGCTTTTGGCTGATGTTTTATAATCTACGAATGAATCACTACACCTGGAATCACAAACGTGTTTACAGAGTTTATAAGAACATGAAACTGAATATGCGCAGAAAATACAAGCGAAGACTTCCGGCGCGCGTTAAAGAGCCTCTATTGCAGCCATTGATGCCCAATGTCACATGGTCGATGGATTTTATGCACGACAGTCTGCAGTTTGGTAAGACTTTTCGTTCGTTTAATGTGATTGATGATTTTAATCGGGAAGCGTTGAATATTACG
>CANHMN010000053.1 GCA_947461645.1 Chitinophagaceae bacterium
CTTGTTCAGCGTACTGTTCAAGAAGTGAGCAACATTGTCTTTACTGCTGTAGCTTCTTACCAGATCAACCTGATTTTTCATTAATGCAATAAGCGGAGATACTATGATGGAAACGCCTTCCTTTATCATGGCCGGCAATTGATAGCAAAGACTTTTGCCTCCGCCGGTTGGCATAATTACAAAAGTGTCTTTGCCTTCCATTAATGATGCGATTACTTGTTCCTGAGGTCCCTTGAAGGTATCAAACCCAAAATGCTTTTGAAGCTGCTCCTGCAAAAAAGCGGAATTGACTTCTTTTTTTTCGGATGATGTATTTTTTTTTGCTGTTGCTTTCTTTGTAGTAGCCATAACCTTCTGGTGTTTTCTAGGGATAAGGACAATATTAATCAGTGAACAAGTTCTTTTTTTAAAAGGGTAACGAAGTTAACTGAAAAAGGGCGAAAAGAAAAGCAAATAATGCAATTGAGGGGAGGTTGAAAATGGCATATTTCTAAAGCAATAGTAATCAGCGTTTTGGGTAAAATGCTCTTCAAAAAAATAGGCCGGTCTTTCAACCGGCCCAAAACACTGATAAAACCAAATTTGTTATCTAACAACTATATTTTTTACAAGCGATTTTTTTACTTCTTCTTTTTTGGGAAGATTGATTTGCAATATGCCATCAGTATAGGTAGCCTGAATGTTGTCTTTCTGAACGTATTCGGGCAAAGAAAAACTTCTGCTAAAAGTGGAATAATTGTACTCTTTTCTCGTGAAGCGATCTTCTTTTTCTTCGTGGTGTTCCTCTTTTTCGCTGCTTATAGTCAGCATGTTTCCTTCAATGCCGATGTGAAAATCATCTTTTTTCATTCCAGGCACCGCAAACGACAACTTAAAATCATCTTTGGATTCCTTGATATTGACAGCAGGAATATTGAGTGTACGATTGAACACTCCTGTTCCCACATCAAACCATTCATTCCATGGCTTAAAAAAATCATCAAAAACTGCAGGCAATCCAGCCCCGTTTCCGGTTAATGCTTTTGTTAACATAATTAATTCGGTTTTAATGTTGAAAATATGATTCAACAAATGTATTGCTGCGGGGGTGCTGTAAAAAGGCTTTTAATCAAGTAGAAAGATGAGGTAAGTCAATGTGTTGGATGCAATGTGCTTAAGAAGATTTTTCGCTTAGCTCCAGCCATCTCAATTCTTTCTCATCAAGTAATTTCAAAATAGCTGCAATGCGGTCTGCGGCCTTTTGCAAATCTTCGTAAGATAATTGTCCAGACATTTTTTGTTCAAGCTGCTCTTTTTCCTCATGTAATAAGGGCATTTCTTTTTCGATCGTTTCTAATTCAAACTTTTCTTTGAAGGACAGTTTTTTGGGTGGTGATTTTTCTGTAACAGTTGCGGCTTTCTTTTCCTGCTCGTCGGGCATCGACTTCATGATTTGCTGGTCGTTGTTTTCCAGCAATCCTTTTGCGGAAGCTTCTCTGTATTGGGTATAGTTGCCCGGAAAATCTCTTATAATTCCATTTCCCTCGAAAGCAAAAAGATGATCTACCATTCTATCCATAAAATAACGGTCATGGCTAACTATCAATATACATCCGGGATATTCAAGTAGAAACTCTTCGAGCGTACGAAGCGTTTGGAGGTCAAGGTCGTTTGTGGGTTCATCAAGCACCAAAAAATTGGGATTGCGAAATAGAATGGCCATTAAATGGAGGCGTCTTTTTTCGCCGCCGCTCAACTTACTTAATAGCGTGTATTGTTGTTCGCCGGTAAAACCAAATTTTTCCATGAACTGGCTTGCGGAAATTTTACTCCCGTCGGCTAATGGAAAAAATTCGGCAAGCGATTTTACATACTCTATAGCGCGTTTGTCTTCTTTGTACAATAATCCATCCTGACTAAAATGGCCAAACACAACTGTGTCGCCGTGGTTTATCTTTCCACTATCTGGTTCTTCAAGCTGTAGAGCTATTTTTAAAAAAGTAGATTTACCCACTCCATTTTTACCTACAACACCAATTCTTTCACCCTTCTTAAAAGTATAATCGAAGCCTTTCATGATAACAAAATCACCGAAGCTCTTGTTTACTTTTTTCATTTCAAGCACCTTGCCGCCCAGCCTGGTCATTTTTACTTGAAGACTCACCTCGCTTATTTCTTTTTGTTGCTTTACACGGTCTTCGATTTCGGAAAATGCATCTTGTCGGCTTTTGCTTTTAGTTGTTCTGGCTTTAGGTTGCTTGCGCATCCATTCCAGCTCTTTTCGAAAAATGTTTTTGTCTTTTTGCAATTCGCTTTGTTGTACTTCTAATCGCAAACTTTTTTGCTCGAGAAAGTAATCGTAATTGCCTTTATATTCATAATCCTTTTCGTCATCTATTTCAATGATCTCATTACAAACCGCATCTAAAAAATAACGGTCATGCGTAACCAAAAGAAGGGTAACTCGTTGAGCAGCCAAATATTCTTCAAGCCATTCAATCATACTAACATCCAGGTGATTGGTAGGTTCATCTAAGATCAACAAACATTTGCCTTCGTGTAGCTGCGACTCCACCAATGCCTGAGCAAGAGCGACCCGCTTTTTTTGGCCCCCACTTAGCACACCAACTTTTTCGGAGAGATTGTGAATATTGAGTCGGCCGAGAATTTGTTTCATATCACTTTCAAAACTCCAGGCGTTTAAATCATCAAGCTGATTCATTAATTCCGCAAGCCGATTGTTGTCTTCAATATTTTTTTCTATAAATTGTTCGTACGCCATAACCGCTTTAACCACGGGATGGTCGAGCTGAAGAATGTTTTCCCAGATGGATTTGTCCGGATTGAAATTATTGTCTTGCTGCAACATCACCGTCCGGATGTCTTTATGAACCCAAACTGTACCTGAATCAGCGTAATCCAATCCGGCGATTATCTTCATGAGGGTACTTTTTCCCGAACCATTTCTGGCAACCAGGGCAATTTTATCACCTTCTTCTATGTAGAAAGTGATGTTGCTGAACAGCTTTCGTATACCAAAAGATTTTGAAATGTTTTCAACCGAGGCGTAATGCATAATTACAAAGATAACTACCTAAAAGAGGGGAATAATAAAATCCGAAGGTTATACAAAAATAAAACTCCATGCTGTCAAGAAGCCGTCTTTACAAGCTTTCAGTTGAAAAATACACTACCTTTGAAAATACTTCCAATTTCAAATAACACTATTTATTAAAGCGTATAAAATGCGTATATTTAAAATTCTGTTTCTGTCTGTTTGTTTAATGCTTTTGGATAATCAGCAGCTAAAGGCTCAGAAAAATCTATTGGACGTTCAGGATCTTTCAAAGGTGAATGTTGATGCATATAGTAATAAAGAGGTGGGTGCATTATATGAAAAAATGCAGTCGATGAAAATGAGCGAGGATGACTTGTATAGAGCTTTGGAAGAAAAGGGATTGCCGGAGTCTGAAATTGAGAAACTAAAGAAGAGGTTTATCCCCATTATTGAAAAGCAGCAATCAAAGGAAAATGATTCAGAGGATCAAAGCAACAAAAAAAACCAAACAAATGAAAAGCTTTTCAAGGAAACTCCTAAAGAGTCAAAAGAGGATGAAATTGAGATCTTTGGTGCTGAGCTGTTTACAAAAAACAGCTTAGTTTTTGAACCTGATTTACGAATCGCTACACCCTCTAATTATGTTCTTGGGCCTGATGATGAAATAATTTTATTAATTTTTGGTTACAGCGAGAAAAAACATAATTTATTGGTAAGTCCGGAGGGCGATATTTATGTGCCCAATGTTGGTCCCATTAATGTGAATGGATTATCAATAGAACAAGCCACCAAAAAAATAAAAGCCAAATTAGCTTCCACAATCTATCAGGCCATCAACACTGGTAAAACCAGTATTCAGGTTACGTTGGGTAAAATTAAAAGCATAAGGGTAACTGTAATTGGAGAAGCCAATAAGCCGGGAACATATACTGTTTCTTCCTTAACGACACTGTATAATTTATTGTATTTGTGTGGCGGTCCAAGTAAATTAGGTAGTTATAGAAACATTCAACTGTATAGAGAAAATAAATTAGATAGAACCGCTGATTTGTATTCATTCCTTTTAAACGGAAATCAAACAGACAATGTATTGTTGAAGGAAGGTGATTTGGTTAAGATCCCCTTTTATACAAATCGCGTACGTGTTTTTGGCAATGTTAAGAGATCCGGTCAGTATGAAGTGTTTGAAACCGAAAAAATCAATGACCTTTTGAATTATTGTGGAGGGTTTAATGAAAATGCCTACAAGGCAGGAATTACAGCATACCGTATCACAGATAGGGAAAGAATTGTAGTTGATATCAATGCCGACAATTACAACAACTTTGCATTAAAGGGCGGCGATGAGTATTTTATTAGAAAGTTGCAAGATAACTTTTCTAATAGGGTTGCCATTTCAGGATCTGTACTTCGCCCGGGAAGTTATGAGTTAAAGCCCAATTTAAAACTCAAGCAATTGATTGATTATGTAGGAGGGGTAAAAGAAGATGCATTTACAGAAAGGGTATCCATTTTTAGATATTTTGAAAACAAGATGCCCTTGATGGTTTCCTGCAGCTTGGATTCCATCACGAAAAACAATGTTGATTTTAATTTGCAAAAGAATGATTCCATTGTGATTCATTCCATATTCGATTTTGTGGATTCACAATACGTGCAAATTGATGGTAACATCAGAAAGCCCGGCTATCTTCAATGGAGAAAAGGAATTACATTAAGGGATGCGATTACTGCTTCAGAGGGGGTTAGTGATTTTGGTGATTCTACTAACATTGAGGTTTCAAGAAGGTTAAAGTCGGTACAGGCTAATCAGGCAAATTTTATAGAAACACAATCCTTTGTCATAAACTTAAAGGCAAAGGAAAACAATGATATCATTCTTGAGCCTTATGATTTGATAATGGTAAAGGTATTGCCGGGGATTATCCCACAACGATCTGTTATTGTAAAAGGCGAGGTCAATATTCCGGGCAAGTATATTTTAATCAAAAGTCAGGAAAATATCGTAGATCTTATCAAAAGAGCGGGAGGGTTTAAATCTACAGCAGACTCAAATTCAATTGTTATCAGAAGGGTTAATCAATCCAATCTCTCTTCTCAGGAAAGAGAAAAGTTATTCAACAGGGTGTTGAACATAACTAATGACAGTATACAATCTAATTTAAAATTAAAGAACGAGATTTATAAAAACTACAGCCTCATTTCAGTTAATATCGAGGATGCATTGAAATACAAAAAAAGTTCGGGTAACCTCAATTTAGAAGATGGCGATATAATTAACATAGAAAAAGTCTCCAACTTGGTAAAAGTGAATGGCGAGGTGTATTATCCAACCATTACTTCCTATACTAAAGGAAAACGAGCGAAGTATTACATCAACCAAGCCGGTGGATTTTTAACCACATCAAACAAGTCTAAAGTGTTTGTAGTATACCCTAATGGAAAAACGGCTTCAACCAAATCATTCTTGTTTGTAAGAAAACTTCCCAAAGTAAAATCAAGGTCAGAAATATTTGTTCCCCAAAAGAACAACAACAGCAGAGCAAAAATTAGTGTTGGGGAGTGGTCTGTTCTTGTTTCATCGCTTGCGATTATTGGAAATCTAATCATAAATCTTAAAAAATAATTTTGCTCTGCTAAAAGCAAATCCAACATCAATAGGATTAGTATAAACCTTAAACGATTTTTTGAAAACAACATGAAATTTCCCAGCACTATACGATCACTTGCGGTAATCTCGGTTTCCTTATTATTTGGAATTGCAGGAATCATTTATTCCACCTATCAGAAACCCAAGTATGAAAGTCGACTCACTTTTTCTCTAGACGCCGGTTCCATTAATGGGTCACTTTCCGGCGCGTTGAATCTAGCCGCTCAGTTTGGTTTAGGCGTGGATATGGGACAAGGTATGTTTGACGGAGACAATATTATTGAAATCATGAAAAGCAGACGCATGATCGAATGCGTTCTTTTGTCTGTAGATACATTTGATAACAAACCAGGTACGCTCATACAACACTTTATTGACCAATCTGAATTTGGTGAAATACTGAAAAAAAAGCCACTACTTGCTTCTGTCAACTTTCCGGTAGGTATACAGAAGGAAAACATGACATATTTGCAAGACAGTATTTTGTTTGAAATATATCAGAAATTTATTAAAGAAAACATTTCAGCTCAGCGTCCAGATAAAAAACTAAGTATTTATGAAGTGAGGGTTACAAGTTACAATGAGCATTTTTCCAAAGTGTTTACAGACCGAATCGTTGACAGTACAGACGGTTATTATATCACTATAACCAGCAAAAAGGACTTGGAGACTTTGAAAATTCTTGAGAGTAGGGTAGCCTCTATTAAATTAGATGTTAGTGAAAGTATCGAAACGAGGGCTAGTGAATTGGATCAAAATATTAATCCTGCTTTTGCTAGAGTACAAACGCAGGCGATGAAACAACAATATAACACTCAAGCATACAGTGAGGCGTACAAGGAAATGTTTAAAACACTAGAAATGGCAAGATACCAGTACCTGAAAAAAATACCCTTACTGCAAATCATTGATCATGCAAATTATCCAATGAAGCGCATCAAATCTGGAAAAACCAAAGCATTCGTTTTCTTTTTCTTCTTAGGTGCAGCTATAGCCACCCTATTTATTCTTTTATACAAAAGCATCCTTCAAAAATTAAAACAAAATCACCTCCGTTAAATCATGGTTACCCATGAAAATAGAGGACTCGCAATAATTTTAAGCCTATTAAATGATTTAGTATGGGGCCTTGTAATTTTCAATAGAATCCCCTTTCAAAAAACAAAATAATTCTGGATTATTCATGAATTTACAAGGGCAATTCAACAGAACCTATCTAAACTACTTAGCAAGCGTTATTTTACCGGCGATTGCCACTGCACTCGTTATTCCTCTTATTAAGAATCTCATGGGCGATGCGCTTTACGGAAGATTTTCATTGTTATTTAATGCGACAATGATTTCTTCAATTGCACTAACTGGTTGGTTAACGCAAAGCATCAATCGTTTTTATCCTTCCGAATCGAACAAAAGACAATTGTTGAAAAAGGTAGTTTCTTATGTTTTTTTTATGTTGCTTATCGTAGTCTTACCCTTCTTTTTTTTTGCAAATAAGATTGGCAATGATTATACCTTAAGTATGTTGATGTCTGTTTCCTTTGTTTGTATTTCTATACAGCTGATTCTTTTTTCCATCGCACAAGCCAGTTTTCTATCAAGAAATATTTTATTCGCTGAGTCTATCAGAACTATTTCCTATTTTCTTTTCATGGCTCTTTTATTAATTTTTATTCCCACCGAGGGCGTCAATGTAATGTTCATAGCTGTGATCTTTGCCTATCTGTTGGCCATATTTTTTCTTGTTACTATAATAAGAAAACACTTTAATAATCAAGGGGGCGAGGATAAAGAAATTCAACAACGTCCGCAGTTGAAAAAATTCATCTTATATGGAACTCCTCTTTCTCTTTGGTTTGTTTTTTCCAACTTAAACACCTACATCGATAAACTCTTTTTGGTTCGATATTTTAATGAATCGATTCAGGGTAATTATCAGGCCTTGTTTGATTTCATAAGCAGGGGGATTACCTTATTGGTCTCCCCGGTCCTTCTAACGCTCATGCCATTATTGAGCAAAGAATACGAAATAAAAAAAGAAAGACAGGTAAGGGTTTTTCTAAAGAAAATTCTGGGATATATGTTACTTGGGTGGTTAATTGCTCTTTTGTGTTATCAAACATTTGCAGCAAAATTTCTTTTTTTAATCCTACATATACCACAAAACGAAGACTTTCACAAATGCGGTTTACTCATTATTTCAACCGTTTTCATCTGGCAGTTGGCAATGGTAGTGCATAAGCTATTGGAATTGAAATTAAAAACAGAAAAAATGCTTTTTTTTGTAATCATTTCTTTTTTATCTCAATGCGCTTTTTATCTTTCGATGAAAGAATGCTCAAGCATACTCATCTTTCCCTTTGGATGTCTTTTATCTTCATTAGTATATCTTGTTCTGGTTTCTATTCCTCTGTTTTTAAGCAAAAGAAACGCTCATCCTAAAACCTCTTAAAAATGCTCGATTTTGAAAACCAAATGATTGAGTTGTTGTTTGTTGTACTACACCTTTTTGTCTTTTTGACAAATTTGAAGCTACATGGAAGAAATATTTTTCATCCCGCAACCTTGTTTTCACTCGTGTGGCTGGGAGTGCAAGGATTGCATCTTTTATTTGGAATTTCAATACTTAACAAATTATATCCGATGAGCATTGAGTCCCTTGTTTTATTTCTTGGAGGGTCAATCTTATTTAGTTTAGGAGGATTCCTAATTAATACGCCAGTAAAAAAAGCACAAGGGGTTTTTGAACAATTCAAAAATGAATTTACCTATTCAGGGCAGCCCTTGCCTCGCTTACTATTTACAGGTATTGTTTTTTTTGGTCTGCCATTTTATATATGGGCAACCTATCAGATTTTTCTGAGCTCCCAACTAGATAGTTTCTTTGTGGCCCTTCGAACAGAAATCAGTTATAATGAACAAGATATTGGCCCTGTCAAATACCTAAGTTCGATTTCTTCTGTTTGTGTAGCATTCAACTATTATGTTTCTCAGAAAGAAAAAAACAAAATCAATAGAATCCTATTGTTCATTAGCATTTTCTCGAATATCGGCTATAGTATTTTTTCTACCGCTAGAACTAGTATATTAATATTGTTGACTCTAATTTTAGGTGTCAATATTATCCTTCGGAAAAAAATAAAGAAAAAATTCCTTGCGATTGGTTTTTCTTTGTTTTTTCTTGTTTTTATGTCTATTGGCCTTCTTTATGGTAAGGGAGGAAGTGTTGATGAATCAATAAGTGAAAACTTAAACTCCTCCGCAGAATATACCGGAGTCTACGTCGTAGGAGGCCTTAATGCCCTGGATAATCAACTAAAAAATAACATTAATCCAAATTATACGGGCGAACTTACCCTTCAGTTTTTTTCTAAAATAAAAAAACTAATGGGTATCGAATCTGGAGAAAAAATAAAAGGTCTTATACAAGAATTTACGTTTATTCCATATGCAACAAACGTATATACTCTTTATTTTCCCTACTTGAAAGACTTCGGTTTTTTCGTCACTGCATTTATTATTATTTTTCTTGGTGCACTTCATACTTTGGTTTATGAAAAAGGGGTTTTATATGGAAGTTTCCGATATGGTATGTATTTTTCATTTTCACTTTATCCTCTTTTTATGAGTGTGTTTAATGAACAATACATGACATTGCTTTCTACATGGATACAAACCGTATTTTTTATAGAGCTCTTTATTCGGTCTGACAGAATAATTCAAATTTTTAAAAATAAAGCTTCCCAAAAGAATATTATTCC
>CANHMN010000054.1 GCA_947461645.1 Chitinophagaceae bacterium
CAACGATACAAGGCAGATTTTTATGAATTCAAGGTTCGCGACAAAGTAATTAAGCAGCCTTTGACCTACAAGAGTCTTTCAGGAACTTCAATTTCAAAAGTTTACCTTCCTCGTTATAGCGATTGGGGCGATATTCTGGCTTGGCAACTACAAGAGAATGTGCCGGGTGAGTTTCCATATACTGCAGGTGTATTTCCTTTGAAAAGAGAAGGAGAAGATCCTACCAGAATGTTTGCCGGAGAGGGCGGCCCCGAAAGAACCAATAAAAGGTTTCATTATGTAAGTTTAGGTCAGCCAGCAAAAAGACTAAGTACAGCATTTGATAGTGTAACCTTGTATGGAGAAGATCCTGCTGTTCGTCCAGATATTTACGGAAAAATCGGAAACAGTGGTGTGAGTATAGCTACGGTGGATGACGCAAAAAAACTGTACAGTGGTTTTGATCTTTGTGACCCCAAGACTTCTGTAAGCATGACAATTAATGGGCCTGCTCCTATATTGCTTGCCTTTTTCATGAATGCAGCCATTGATCAGCAATGCGAAAAATACATCATTGAAAATGGTTTGAGAGAAGAGGTAAATAAAAAAATTGAAGCGTTGTTCAATATTGATGAGCTTCCGAAATATGTAGGTGTGGATGGTGCCTCTGTTCAGCCATTGAAAGGTGATTTGGTGGGCAGTTTGCCGCAAGGCAACAACGGATTGGGATTGCGTTTGCTTGGTTTAAGTGGTAAAGATGTTCTTTCCCCCGAAGTGTATGAATCCATTAAAGCCAAAGCCTTATCAACGGTAAGAGGTACTGTTCAGGCAGATATTTTAAAAGAAGACCAGGCGCAAAACACTTGTATTTTTTCTACGGAATTTGCTTTGAAACTTATGGGAGATGTTCAGCAGTATTTCATTGAACAGGATGTGCAGAATTTTTACAGTGTGAGCATCAGCGGTTATCATATTGCTGAAGCGGGTGCCAATCCTATAACACAGCTTGCTTTCACCTTAGCTAATGGATTTACCTATGTGGAATATTACCTCAGTAGGGGAATGAATATTGATGATTTTGCGCCAAACCTTTCCTTCTTTTTCAGCAATGGGATGGATCCTGAATACAGTGTTATCGGCAGAGTAGCCAGAAGAATATGGGCAAAGGCCATGAAAAATAAATACAAGGCCAACAGCAGAAGTCAAAAACTGAAATACCACATTCAAACAAGTGGAAGAAGTTTGCATGCGCAGGAAATTGATTTCAACGACATTCGAACAACATTGCAGGCTTTGTATGCCATATACGACAATTGCAATTCGCTGCATACCAACGCCTATGATGAAGCCATCACTACGCCAACAGAAGAAAGTGTAAGACGTGCTATGGCCATTCAATTGATCATCAACCGTGAATTGGGAACTGCGAAAAATGAAAACCCCAATCAAGGTTCATTCCTTATTGAAGAATTAACTGATTTGGTTGAAGAGGCTGTAATGAACGAATTCAATAGAATAACAGAAAGAGGCGGAGTGCTTGGAGCTATGGAAAGAATGTACCAGCGCAATAAAATACAAGAGGAGAGTTTACACTACGAAACACTCAAACACACGGGAGAGTATCCAATCGTTGGCGTAAATACCTTCCTCAGCAAAAATGGTTCTCCAACTATTTTGCCAACAGAAGTGATTAGGTCTACCACCAAAGAAAAAGACGATCAAATCGCTGCGCTACATGCTTTCCATCAAAAAAATAAACCAAAGGCTTCAGAAATGCTGCAACGTTTGCAGAGTGTTGCCGTAAACAATGGCAATTTGTTTGAAGAGCTAATGGAGACTGTTAAGCATTGTAGTCTTGGTCAGATTACTACAGCTTTGTATGAGGTGGGAGGTCAATACAGAAGGAACATGTAAAAGGTAAAGCAGCTTAAATCATCACGCTGATTGCTAATGTCTCACACTTATTAAGTATTTGCAACAATATTGAAAAACCAGGATAGTATGCTTTATCATTGCATTGGTTTTTCATAGGATATTGGATTTTAAACGGGGAGTTATTTTTATTTCTCCCTTTTTTTATGCCCTCAACTCAGTAGTTATTTTTTGTAAAGTCTGGCTAAAAAAGGTATTGTTGAAATCTCCTTTTTCTCGAGTCTTCCTACTACAACAACAAACGACAAAATCATCAGCAATCCTAAACTTATCGAAAATAAAAGATTGCCATTTAGTTGCATGACCAACAATTGATGTGAAACAACTGCTAGCACTGAAAATAAAATATAGCCGGAAATTTTTCTGACAGGATAAGGAACAGGGAAATGTTTTTTGCCCAACCAATAGCTACTTATCATCATGAAAAAGTAACAGGCAAATGTGGCCCATGCTGCTCCGTAATAGTGAAATTTTGGAATCAAAAGAATGTTCAACACAATGGTGATGGCTGCACCTGCAATGGTAATCATTGCGCCATAAAGGTTTTTGTTGGTCAGCTTGTACCAGATACTCAGGTTGTAATAAATACCCAAAAAAATATTTCCTAAAGCGAGTATCGGAATAGCCAGAAATCCTTCTACCCATTGTTTGCTGGAGAAGGTTAGAAAAAACCATTGTAATACATCTAAAAAAAGGCCGATACCCAAAAACATAAAACAACAAACGATCACAAAAAACTTCATGATTCTTGCATAGGTGGCAGGCGCGTTCTCACTTTTACTTTGGTTGAAAAAGAAAGGTTCTGCCGCCATTCTGAATGCCTGAATCATTATAGTAATCAATAAGGCCAGCCTGAAAATATTGGCAAAAACACCGAGCTCATGGTTGGCTTGTTCTTCGGGCAAATGAACCACATGACGATAAATCAATCGGCTTAACACATCGTTTACCATTCCGCCCAGACCTACAATAATCAATGGATAACTGTATTTCATCACTTCTTTCCAAAGCGACAAGTCGAATGTGAATCGAACCTGTTTAATTTCTTTTGAAAGTACCAAAAGGGTAAATAGACTTCCGAATAAGTTGCCCACGAGGTAATATCCGATACCCAATTCTTTGTTGTAAATGATATTTAGAAAGTTGTCAGGGTTTTTAGCTAAGACAGAAGGCACAATACCCATAAAAAAAACAACCGTGGCAATATTCACTACAATTCCCATTATTCGGGCAAGGGCATATTTTCTTGGACGGTTTTCTTGTCTGAGTCTTGCAAAGGGAAGAGTGTTGAGATTGTCAATTGTAATGATGGCAATCATCCAAAGTATAAAATCGCGGTGATGGGTAAGGTCTGTTGCTGTTGCTATACTGTCCTGGCAAAAAAGTAAAATGATGCTAAATAATATACTGCTGGTTAACATGGACAACGACAAAGTGTTGTATAGTTTTTGCTTGTCGTGTGTTTGTGAAAAGCGAAAATAAGCGGTTTCCATGCCGTAGGCATAAAGTACGTTTAAGAAAGGAATGAGTGTGTAAACCTGCACTAGATCTGCCGTTTTGGAAGGCATATCGATAAAAAAGGGCAGAGCCATGTTCATCAGATAGCCCAAAAAACGACTTGCAATAGTTGGCAAACCATACCAAAGAGTTTGTCCGGTAAGTTTTTTAATTCCGCTCAAAGGAGTTGATTTGGCTGTAAATTAAACTATTATTCAACAACAATTTTGTTTGTAGAAATTTAAGAATCAAAGTGTTTTGATTGTCTTTCTTTTTTTCTTTGCCCGACGATTTTTTTAGCTGAAAGCCTTTCTTCTTTTGATGCTTTGGTTGGTTTTGTGGCCTTTCTTTTTTTGGCAACTGTAAGTGCTTTTTTAACCAACGTTTCCATTTTCTTTAGAACAATGGCTTTGTTTTCCAACTGGGTTCTTTTTTCGCTGCTTTTTACATGCAACAGTCCTTCTTGTGATATTTTGGCAGCTAACTTCAAAAATAAGAGGGCCTTTTCCTCATTGTTGAATTGTGTGGATGCACCAATGTTCCAGAAGCCTTCAACCATGGTTTCAACTTTGTTTACATGTTGACCACCTTTGCCTCCGCTGCGGGCAGTTTTGAACTTTATTTCTTTGCTTAGACCTGTCATTTGCTCAAAATTAGTCGATAATGAAGGAATTTTTATTTTAGGACCTCATTTGGCTGTTTTATTATTTCCTAATCAGCAAAAAAAAGTACATTTTTGCACTATAAGTTCAAACTGAGATGCATCGTCCCATTTACCATCACATCCTTGAAAGAAGAAAAGAGCACAAGAAGTCTTTTGCGGTATTGATTGATCCCGACAAAGTTGCGGATGGAGACATCAACACCCTTGTGGATCTTTCACTTGAAGCCGCGGTAGATTATTTTTTTGTTGGAGGAAGTTTGGTGGTTTCCCAGAATTTGGACGAATGTGTTTTAGCTATTAAAAAACAATGCGACATTCCAGTTGTTTTGTTTCCGGGCAGTCCTTCGCAAGTAACCCGTCATGCCGATGCATTGTTGTACTTGTCATTAATTAGCGGTAGAAATCCCGAACTTCTCATTGGCCAGCATGTCATTTCTGCTCCAATGGTAAAAAACAGTGGTTTGGAAATTATGCCAACAGGTTATATGGTTATTGATGGAGGAGCACCTACTACTGTTTCTTACATCAGCAACGCCAATCCTTTGCCTGCAGATAAAAAAGAGATTGCCATGTGCACGGCTATGGCAGGAGAAATGCTGGGCATGAAATTGATTTACATGGATGCCGGAAGTGGAGCAAGGGTTCCTATTTCCGAAAAGATGATTCAGAGTGTTTCTTCTTGTATTGATGTTCCCTTAATTGTAGGCGGAGGCATCACCAATCCAGAAAAAGCCTATTTGAATTGCAAAGCGGGGGCTGATATCATAGTCATTGGCAACGCCATTGAAAAAGACGCTTCTTTGATCAGGGAAATGAGCGCTGCTATTCACAGCGTTTCCTATACCAACATTTGATTTTTTTGATTTCGATTTTCAGATAACAATTCACTTCGATGCCCAAGAGCCCCAATTCTAATTCAAACAAAGAGTTGCTTCATTCTCCCGATAAAGAGTTTGAAAACAACATCAGGCCGGGTTATATCAAGGAGTTCAGCGGTCAACAACAAATCATTGATAACATCACCATTTTCATCAAAGCATCAAAGCTGAGAGGTGAAGCGCTTGATCATATTCTCTTTCATGGTCCTCCCGGATTGGGTAAAACTACGCTCTCCCGCATTGTTGCCAATGAAATGGGGGTTAACATCAAAGAAACATCAGGGCCTGTTATTGAAAAACCCGGCGATCTTGCAGGGTTGCTCACCAATCTGGAGCCTAATGATGTTTTGTTTATAGATGAAATTCATCGCCTGAGTACTGTAGTGGAGGAATACCTTTATGCTGCTATGGAAGATTACAAAATTGACATCATGATCGACAGCGGACCTAATGCGAGAAGTGTTCAGTTGACCTTAAATCCGTTCACCCTTATTGGTGCAACTACCAGAAGCGGATTGCTTACGGCACCATTGTTATCAAGGTTCGGCATCAAATCAAGATTGGAATATTATTCTGCCGAAACCCTCAAGCAAATATTGTTGAGAAGCTCTTCCATTTTAAACACCAAAATCCAAACCGATGCTGCTGCTGAAATAGCACGCAGAAGCCGCGGAACACCCAGAATTGCAAATGGCTTACTCAGAAGGGTAAGAGATTTTGCACAGGTGCTTGGGAATGGTGTAATAGACCTCGAAATAACCAAGCATTCGCTGAAAGCGCTTAATGTGGATGAGCATGGATTGGATGAAATGGATAACCGTATTTTATCTGCAATCATTGATAAATTTAAGGGCGGCCCTGTGGGAATATCCACCATTGCAACAGCAGTGGGAGAAGAACAAGGCACTCTGGAAGAAGTTTATGAACCTTTTCTTATTCAGGAAGGTTTTATCATGCGAACGCCAAGAGGGAGAGAAGCTACAGATAAGGCTTACAAGCATTTAGGAAAAGTGCCGCACAATGGCGGCACTAATCAGCAGAACATTTTCGGGGGTATAGAATAAAAAGTTATTCAGCAACTACTAACCTGAAGCCGTTTCCATGAATGTTAACGATTTCAAGTCTTTCATCTTCCTTCAAGTATTTTCTGAGTTTAGCAATGTAAACATCCATGCTTCTGCCATTGAAGTAGGTATCACTTCCCCAGATTTTCTTTAGTGCAGCCTCTCTGGTCAACAAGTCATTTTTGTATTCGGAAAGCATTTTCAAAAGCTCATTTTCTTTGGGCGAAAGAATTTGAGTTTTTCCGTTTACAATCAACTCCCTCAATTTCGGATTGAAATGGTAGGAGCCTAAATCATATTCGGCATTGATTTCTTCTTTATGCAACTCTTCGTTTCTTTTCAAAATGGCTTTTATTTTCAACAGCAACACTTCGCTGTCGAAAGGCTTGGTGATGTAATCGTCTGCACCGAGTTTATAACCCTGAATGATGTCGTCTTTCATGGTTTTTGCACTTAAAAAGAAAAGTGGCACATCAGGGTTGATGTCTCTGATGGCTTCCGCAACTGTAAATCCATCCATGTTAGGCATCATTACATCCAGCAGACAAATGTCTATTTTTTCGCGCTGGAATGCAGCCAAACCTAGACGGCCGTCTCTTTCCAACACAACATCATAGTCATTCAACTCTAAATAGTTTTTCAGCACCATTCCAAGATTGGTGTCATCTTCACAAAGAAGAATTTTGGGCTTACCTGTTTCCATAAAAAAAGATTTTAGTTGATCCAAATTAAGTCAACGATTATTAGTTAACAATCATTTTAATGTAATGTTTTGTTAAAGGAGCTAAATAATCGATTAGGGGATAAAGGTATTTTACTTTTTGAGTTGATTCAAAACAGCCAAATGTACAAAAGGTGATTGCTGTCATTTTTTAGGCTCAAAAGCTTTGTCGGTGAGGGTTTTCAGAAAAGCAACAAGGTCTTTTTTTTCGGTGTCAGTCAAACCAAGAGGCTGCTTGAGTGAAGCATCAATATTTTGAGCATTGGGTACTACCTTGAATGGGTCATTGTAATAATCTATCACTTCTTCCAATGTTTTAAACATTCCATTGTGCATATAAGGTGCGGTAACGGCAACATTTCGTAGACCCGGCGTTTTGAATTTACCAATGTCCTCTTTTTTTTGATTGATGCGAAACCTTCCGCTGTCGTTGAGTTTCATCCCGTCAAACAAGCCAATATTTTTGAAATCATCATCTGTAAAATCTTCCATCCAATGGCAATCGAAGCATTTGGCTTTGTCTCCCACAAAAATTTCACGGCCTCTTTGCTCCGATTCGGTGAGCGTTTTTTTTCCATAGCTCCAATCGTCAAAACGGCTGTTATCTGTTTCAAGGCTGCTTTCAAATGTTGCAAAAGCGGCTGCTAAATTTTTTTCGTTGGGCAGGGAACCAAATACTTTTAAAAAATAGTCTTTATAGAAAGTGGATTCATTTAGTCTTTTGATGGCTTCTTTGATGGGAAGTCCCATTTCATTGGGATTTTCAATAGGCATCAGAGCTTGTTCGTCCAAAGAAGCGGCTCTTCCGTCCCAGAAAAAGTAAGGCCTGTTTTTCATGTTCAACACCGAAGGAGTATTTCTGCTCGTGGTTGTTTTGTTTATACCGAAGCTGAATGCAGTGGTATCTGCGAATGCAAATTCGGGTTTATGGCAACTTGCGCAGGAAACGGAAGAATCTTTCGATAATATTTTTTCATTGAATAGCAATTTGCCTAGCTTGACAGCAGTCTTTTTTTCTTTTTCAATGACAAAAGCCATTGATGCCAAAATCAAAATGATGGCGCCTGAAATGAAAATTATTGACTTCCTCATAAAAACGAAAAAAGACCGTTGAAAAATTTCTTCATAGGTTTGCACCTAATTTTCTGCGAACGTACTTACAAAATTCCTTTATTTGCCCCTTATAATGAAGAATATTTCAAGAATTTTCAACCACAGGTTTGGCCTGATTCCCATAGTTGCCTCCATAGTTTTGTTTTTGGGGTTTGCTACCAGGTTGGTGTTGTTGTTGATGTCTAAAAACCATGTAGAATTTAACATCATCAACATTTTGGGAATATTTGGCATAGGCCTTTTCTATGATTTGGTTGTTGCCAGTTTTTTTTCAGTACCTGTTGCCCTTTATTGCTGGTTGATGAAAGACAACTGGTATCGTCACCGATTGTCTTTGCTCTTGCTGATTCCCTTGCTGCTGATTATAACTTTTATTCTTGTTTTAAACGCAGGAGGCGAAATCGTTTTCTGGGATGAATTTGGAGCTCGCTACAATTTCATAGCCGTAGATTACCTTGTTTATACCAATGAAGTAATCGGAAATATACGCCAGTCTTACAACATGCCTTTAATTATTGGCTTATCCCTGTTGATTTCTATTGGTTTTTTATGGTTGTTCAGCCATAAAATTATAAATACCCAAAAGGTTGTTATGCGATTCGGCAGCAGAACCATGTTCTTCTTCATTTTTTTGACTGTTCCATTGTGCGCCTATTTTTTGGTTAACAATCGTTTTAAGAATTTCAGTGACAACAATTATGTTAATGAACTTTCAGGGGCTGGTATCTATGAATTCGGAGCCGCATTCTGGCACAATGAAATAGATTATGCAACCTATTATTCCGTAAATGACGAGCAAGAAAATTTTACCATTCTTAGGGAAATGTTGTCTGATTCCACATCCATTTTTGATGGGGATAAGCTGGGAGTGGAACGACAAATTGTTTCTCTTGGTAAAGAGCAACAAAGAAATGTGGTGATGATTAGTATGGAAAGCTTCAGTGCTGATTTTATGGATTATTTTGGACATCAACCACCCGGACTTACACCATTTTTGGATTCTTTGACTAAGGAGAGTTTGTTTTTTAGCAGATTTTATGCCACGGGAACAAGGACTGTAAGAGGGTTGGAAGCCTTATCCTTGTGTATACCTCCAACGCCTGGACAATCGATTGTGAGAAGACCGCATAATGAAAACATGTTTACAGTCGGAAGTGTTTTGTTGCAGAAAGGATATGATGTAAAATACATTTACGGCGGCAATAGCTTCTTCGATAACATGGGTTATTTTTTCGGAAACAGCAGTTATCAGGTTATCGATCGTAAAGCATTTGAAGACGATTCCATTCAACACGAAACTGTTTGGGGTGTTTCTGATGAAGATGCTTTCAA
>CANHMN010000055.1 GCA_947461645.1 Chitinophagaceae bacterium
ATTGCTTTTTCGGGGTGTTTGTGGTTTGAACAGGATAAAACAACAAAACAAACCATTAAAAATCCTGTTGTTTTGAAAAAATCGAGTAGTTTATACATCTGCAAGAAATTACCCTAAATGTACCAATTATCAGTAAATAATGTTAAGTACATTCGTAACCTAAACAACTAATAGCATTACTGATGAACAGAATTTACCTCCTGTTGTTCTTGCTTATTCCATACAGCAATATCTTTTCTCAAAAAAAACTCCAATTCAATAATCAGGATACGCTAAGAGGCTCCAATGGTAGTGGAAGACAAAAATGGAATGTAGTTCACTACGACATTACAGTTAAGCCAAACGTTCAGGAACAAACCCTAACCGGAATAAGTATCATCAAATATATCGACAGTGGGAATAATGTTTTGCAAATTGACCTGCAGGAGCCTATGGTAATTGACAGCATTATTCAAAACCAAAGTGCACTTACATACACCAGAGATAAAAATGTGTATTGGGTTAATACATCGGGCAGTGGTAAGAACGATGCTTCTTTTACAACAAAAATGCTGGTAATTTATTTTCAGGGCAAGCCCAGAAAAGCTGTAAACCCACCATGGGACGGCGGATGGATATGGAAAAAAGACAAAGCGGGTAATCCATGGATAAGTGTAGCTTGTCAGGGTTTGGGTGCAAGCTGCTGGTATCCCTGCAAAGATATTCAGTCGGATGAGCCCGACAGCGGCGCTATTCTTCGCATAATCGTTCCAGATAGCCTTACAGGAATTGGCAATGGCAGACTGCTTTCGAGCATTGCTTTGCCAAGCGGCTTCACCCAACACAATTGGGAAGTAAGAAATCCTATCAACAATTACAATATCGTTCCTTACATCGGAAAATACACCAACTTCTCAGAGACATATAACGGAGAGAATGGTAAACTTGACATGAATTATTGGGTATTAAACTATAGCCTTGAAAAAGCGAAAAATCAATTTAAAGACGCTGTGAGAATGATGGAAGCTTTTGAATATTGGTTTGGTCCCTACCCGTTTTATGAGGACGGATACAAGCTTGTTGAAGCACCACATTTGGGAATGGAACACCAAAGCGCTATTGCCTATGGCAACCAATACAAAAACGGTTACCTAGGGCGTGATTTATCCGGTTCCGGATGGGGATTAAAATGGGATTTCATCATCGTACATGAAAGTGGACATGAATGGTTTGCCAACAACATTACCACAAATGATATTGCAGACATGTGGGTGCATGAAGGTTTCACCAACTACAGTGAAACTCTTTTTACAGAATACTTTTACGGAAAAAAAGCTGCAGAAGATTACATCTCAGGTATTAGAAAAGACATACAGAACGACAAACCCATCATCGGATATTATGGTGTTAACAATGAAGGCAGCGGAGACATGTACAACAAAGGCGGAAACATGATCCACACAATTCGGCAAATCATTGGTGATGATAAAAAATTTAGGACAATATTAAGAGGACTCAACAATAACTTTTACCACAAAACAGTCAACAGCCAAGACATTGAACAATACATCAATGAGGCAGCAGGAATGGATTTTAGTTCGATATTCAATCAATACCTTAGGACAACTAAAATACCTACAGTAGAATATTACTTAACAAAAAAGAAACTGTACTACCGTTGGAAAGATGCCATTGATAATTTATACCTGCCCATTGAAGTGAATACAGATGAAAAGAAATCAATCAAAATCATTCCTTCAAACGAATGGAAAGCTATCAAAATAGGCAAACGAAGTTCTTCAAACCGTTTCAGCGTAAACCGAAATTATTATGTGCTAACGCAACAAATCTTTGATAAGAAAAAGCAATCCGTCTTTGATGATTAAATAGTAATTCTAGAATTATTTTGAACCCGGAGTTGCTGTCCATTTGTTGTTGTCGAAATTGACATCCGGCATAATTTTATCAGCATCGAGGCTTACGCTTTTCAAAGGTTCATTCACATTGATTTTGAAGGAAAACACTTGGGTGTTGTTCCATATTTCAACGGGCAGTTTGATGTCGTAGGAATTACCTGAAACAGTTTCATATTTCACCAATACAGGCATTGCCATTTCTTCCGCATTGGAAATCGTGACAAGGTATGATTTCTCACTTTCCTTGGTTACTGAAACAATTGTTTGATCGAGTTTGTGATTTTTCAAAAACCACGCTTTCCAAAACCAGTCCAATTGTTCGCCCGATGCGTTGTTCATCGTCCGGAAAAAATCCCATGGCGTTGGATGTTTGAATGCCCAATTTTTAATGTAAGTGCGAAAAGCGAAATCAAAACGTTCCGGTCCTAAAATCACATTCCTCAACAATTCTAATCCATAAGCTGGTTTGTAATAGAGTGCGATACCAATGTTTTCCTCTCTCATCGCATCTGGTGTATTGAAAATACTCTCCGAAAAGGAGGAAAAATAATAATTGGCAGCCTGTTCTCCATTTGTGGGCACACTCTTGTATTCTCCATTGTTAAAGTCATCATCAGCCAACGAATTGATGAAGGTATTGAATCCTTCGTCCATCCAACCGTATCGTCTTTCATTGCTACCTACAATCATAGGAAACCAAGTATGACCGAATTCATGATCGGTAACGCCAAACAATCCCTCTCCTTCTGCACGCGCACCACAAAAAACTATACCGGGATATTCCATCCCACCTACATTGCTTGCTACATTTACAGCTATCGGATAAGGATACTCGAACCAACGTTTGCTGTAGTTTTCAATACTTCCTTTGATGTATTCTGTTGATCTGTCCCATGCTCCTTTTCCTTTTGATTCTTTAGGATAAAAACTCATGGCCAGTGCCGATTTACCAGAAGGAAGCTGAATCTTAGCGGCATCCCAAATAAAAGCTGCTGAACTGGCCCATGATACATCGCGGGCGTTCTTTAGGCTGAAACGCCATGTTTTGGTGCCTGGTTTCCTTACGCCTTTATTGGATGTAGCGACTTCCTCTGCAGTTCTTATGTAAACCGTCTTATCGCTTTCTTTGGCTGCAGACAAGCGCTTCATTTGTTCAGCAGTCAATACTTCAGATGGATTAAGCAAAACACCCCCTGCTGCTACAATATGATTTTCAGGAGCGGTTATGTTGAACTCAAAATCTCCATACTCAAGGTAGAATTCACTTGGGCCAAGGTAAGGATCGGTATTCCAACCGGAAACATCATCATACACACACATCCTAGGATACCACTGCGCAATGGTAAAAACATCACCTGAACTTGTTTTCATGATGCCAAAACGGTCTGCACCATATTCAGGAATCTGATAAGAATAAGCAATGACGATGTTGGTTACACCACCATTTGCAGATAAGGGTTCTTTCAATTTTAATTGCATTCTTGTGTCATTCACCACATAATCGGCATTCTTTTTTTCGGAAACAACTTCAACTTTTATCAATTCGAATCCACCATCAAAAGGCTTGGAAGCATCGCCGTATCTGCTTCTTACATTAACAGGCATCCTAAGTTGCCCTCTGCTGTTTCTGTTGAAAAGATTCTGATCGAGCTGAAGCCATAAGTAGGATAGTTCCAGTGGACTATTGTTTTGGTATCTGATGCTTACCGTTCCTGTTAAAGTTCTTTTGATGTCATCGAAAGTCACATCCATTTTATAATCTGCTCTGTTTTGCCAATAACCTGTATTTGGTGAGCCAGAAGCAGCTCTTGTTGTTGCGTCGAAGGTTGGGTAAGACAAAGGGGCAAACAAATCATGAGGATCGTAAGAAGAACTAATCGAAGCATCTTCCTGAGCATACAATGCATTCGTTATACTTAATACCGAAAGCAAAAGCAAAATTCTTTTCATAAATGAAGTTTAGTAGGGAAAAGTAAAGTTAATCCATCACTGCCATTGTTGAAGGAGCTCTTCGGCCTGTTTTTTAATAAAGAGATCATCTTCCGTAAAGGTGTTGTCTTCTTTAATTTTTATCAGACAAGAAACAGCTTTTGATTTTTGATCAAGTTTCTCGTAAGCTTTAGCCAATTCAAGGAAATTAAGCAGAAAATGCGGACTTAATGCAGCAGCTTTTTCGTAGGCCTGAACCGCTTTTTCAAAAGACGCATCAGGCAATCCGCCGTAAATAATTTTAATGGCAGCTTTCTCCACAAAATTAAGACTGCTTACTTCAAAATACCATTTCCCTAAAACATGCCATGCTTTTGCGTTGTTGGGATTGATGTTGATTGCACGTTGAGCATATAGTTTTATTTCCTTCACTGCATTCACTTTTTCCTTACCAGACTTTGAAAGGGCAATCCTGCCTTGCGCGATGCTTACCGCCAAATTGGATTCGTCTGATTGCGGGTGGTGTTTCAATGCCATTTGAGCAAACGACAAGGAGGAGGTAAAGTACTTTTCCTTGATAGTCTTATTGGTTTCTCTTGCTCCTATTCTTCCGCAGAGCTCGCTGCACTTGTACAATACTTTTAGGTCTGTGGGATTTAATTTTTGTGCCTCACCAAAATAATAAAGCGCTTTTTTCTCATTGAGCTGCTTTTCCATGGCTGTTCCATTGCGGCAAAGTTCTTCAAATTTTTGAGCAACTAAGGTTGTGGTACCGAATGCGAGTAGAATAAAAAAAAGAAAAATGATTTTAAGGCAAAAAGCATTCCTTTTCATGAATCAAAAGTTTTTTGAAGCGAGACACCAACATTTCCTGAAAAACCAATGATTGGCGGATTGCATTTGGTAACGGTAAGGGATACATCAACAATTCGATCATCAAGCTCATGAATGGAATCAACAATGCGCTGTGCAAGTGTTTCCAATAAGGGTGTGGGTTGATTCATGAAAGCCTTAATAACATCATAAGCCTTACTGTAATCAAGGGTTTGACTGATCTCCTCAATTTTATCGGATGTTTTCATTTTAATATCCGCATTCACTTCAAAGGTGCCTCCTGCTATCTTCTCCTCTTCATGCAATCCATGATAGGAATAAAACCTAAGGTTGTGCAGATGTATGGTTAGCAAATTCATTGAATAAACTGTAAAAATTGAGCTGTGAAATATTTATCAGTGTAATCCCTTTTCACCTAAATAACGTTCGGCATCCAATGCAGCCATACAGCCGCTACCCGCTGCCGTTACAGCTTGTCTGTAATGTTTGTCCTGAACATCGCCGGAAGCAAAAACTCCTTCCACATTCGTTTTGCTAGTACCGGGAATGGTTTTGATGTATCCAGTCTCATCCATATCTATCCACCCTTTGAAAATCCCACTATTAGGCTCGTGACCAATAGCAACAAAAAAAGCACTTACCGGAATTTCAGTTTTTTCTTGCGTAAGCCTGTTGTTGATTCTAACTGCCTCCACTTTTTTCTCTCCTAATATTTCATCCGTTTCAGCATTCCAGTACACTTTGATGTTTGAAGTTGCTAGTACCCTATCCTGCATAACTTTGCTTGCACGCATTTGGTCTCTTCTAACAATCATATGAACGGTTGTACAAAGCTTAGAGAGGTATAATGCCTCTTCGGCAGCTGTATCACCTGCACCAACTATAGCTACTTCTTTTCCTTTGAAAAAGAAGCCATCGCATACTGCACAGGCACTTACTCCAAATCCATTCAATCTTTGTTCTGACGGCAATCCCAGCCACTTGGCAGATGCCCCTGTACTTATGATTACCGAATTGGCCTCTATCCATTTCTCTTCATCAATTTGTACTTTAAGCGGATGGCCTGAAAAATCTACAGCAGTAGCCATTCCGTAGCGTATATCAGCACCCATTCTTTGGGCTTGTTTTTCAAAATGAACCATCATCTCAGGCCCTTGAATTCCATCAGGATAACCCGGATAATTTTCTACTTCAGTTGTAATGGTCAACTGACCACCCGGTTGAATACCCTGATAAAGAACCGGTTTTAAATTTGCCCTTGAAGCATAAATCGCAGCAGTGTATCCTGCCGGACCTGAACCGATAATAAGACAACTAACTTTTTCTGTATGATTTTGATCCATGATAATTGTATTTCCTCTTTATTAAATTATTTAAATGTAGATTCTTATTCCACCACCATTGTTTTGTACCATGACGCATACCCGCAAAAAGCACCCAAAGCGCCGTTAGAAATATTTCCTAAAACTTTATTCGGTTGAGAAAATGGATTTCCAATACTTTGTTGCGCGAATTCCCAGGTATTCCAAAAATTATAAGTGGCTCTGTCAATGTTACAAATTTTTAATGTCACTGTATCCGATTTTCTGAAAAAGTTTTCCTCAAATTCAGTAGGATTGTTTCTGTTTATACCGGGCTCAACCTGCACAGTGTAGGTCGTTCCATCTACAACATCATCATTGTAAACGGAGTTTCTACCAGGATAGAAAGTTTCGCTGTTTTTTTTGGTAAAATACCTTCCGCAATTACCCAAACCCGGAGGATCAGAAACGGTTAAAAACATTATCCGTTTGTTCGTGTCCGGATTCTGAGGAGCAGGTTTAAAAAATAAGGAATCCGGCACTTTAGTTAAAGCGGGAATGTGTGTAGTTGCATTGTACGTTTTACCATCAGCAACAATGGTAAGTGTGTATGTTTTGTTGAACTCCCCCAACATGATGTTCGCAGGCGATGTAGTATCAACAGTGTAAAAATAAATGCTGTACCCCAAACCCAAGGGAATGCTGTATTCAACCAAGCGCTTGGTTTGAACTCCATCTGACAAAAGCACTTCTGCATTGTGCACAAAAGATCCTGCTAACAATTGCGGATTGATTTGACTGAAATAATCAAGACTTTTGGTCAGCCTAATTACGGGCGGAAGTCCGTTTTCTATTTCACCATCCACCACCAGGGTTGGTGCTGATTCCTTTAAATCGAAGTCAATGTCCTTCTCGCAAGAAACGAACAGACCGGCTAATAAAAGAACAAGGAGGTGACGCATTTTTGGACTGTATTTATTTTGAGCAAATGAATGGCTTTTCAATTGCGCTGCAAAGTTATAAAATCATAGCTGCATAATAGACTCAATTTCATCAACAAAAAAATGCCCCGGAAGTTCCGAGGCATATATAATTTTAATTGCAAGTTGAACTATTATCCTAAGTAAGCTTTCAAAGCTCCGCTATAACGGGCTTTTTGAAGTCTCTTGATGGCTCTTTCCTTGATTTGACGAATACGTTCTTTGGTTAAATCGTACTTCTGACCAATTTGTTCAATGGTAACACCATTTTCACCGTCCAAACCGAAATAGGCGTTTACTATTTCTGCTTCACGTGGACTCAAAGACTTTAAAACCCTGCGGATTTCATTTTTAAGAGAATCGTGCATTACGTCTTCATCAGTTTCATCGCCACCTTTGAGCAAATCGCCCATGGCAACGTCTTCAGCTTCGTGTACCGGAGCGTCAAGAGAGGTATGTCTGGTGTTGCTTTGGAAAATGTTGTTGATTTCCGTTTCGCTCATTTCAAGCAATTCAGCCAATTCTTCTGTTGATGGCTCTCTTTCATGCTCTTGTTCAAAAGCCATGTAAGCTTTATTTGCTTTGTTGTAGGTTCCGATTTTATTCTGTGGCAAACGAACCAATCTTCCTTGCTCGGCCAAAGCCTGCAAAATTGACTGACGAATCCACCAAACTGCGTATGAAATAAATTTAAAACCCTTGGTTTCATCAAAACGCTGTGCAGCTTTAATCAGACCTAAGTTACCTTCATTAATAAGATCACTCAGGGACAACCCTTGGTGCTGGTATTGCTTGGCTACAGAAACCACGAACCTTAGGTTCGCCTGTACCAATTTGTCCAAAGCGCGCTGATCACCCATTTTAATCTTTTGGGCCAGAGTGGTTTCTTCCTCCGGAGTAATCATTGATATCTTAGAAATTTCCTGTAAATACTTTTCAACAGCCTGCGAATCACGATTGGTTATCTGGGTAGCAATTTTGAGTTGTCTCATTGGTTGTATTTGGTTACGATATTATTTAAAAAAATATAAATAGGTGTAGGATAAGGGGAATATTCTTGTTTCCGAAACACGCACAAAGGTAACATTAGCCTTTTGTATTTCATAGTAAATCAAGAAAAAAAATCCCAAAATTTTATGGGAAAACGAACAAAAACACTTATACAAAAACCTAGCCAAATTTTTGTTTTTGAAAAAAAAATTACAGTTGTACATCCTAATCCTACCTTTGTTCTATGATTGAATTAAGGTCAGACACTTTCACCAAACCTACAAAACCCATGTTGGAAGCGATGTTCAGCGCTGAAGTGGGTGATGATGTTTTTGGGGAAGATCCTACAGTAAAAAAACTGGAATCTCTTTGTGCAAATATGTTTAACATGGAGGCCGCGCTCTTTTGTCCGAGCGGAACCATGACCAATCAAATTGCCATCAAATGCCATACTCAACCCGGTGATGAGGTGATTTGCGACAGGCTGAGTCATGTTTTCATTTATGAAGGAGGCGGAATAGCGTACAACAGCGGATGTCAGGCCAGAACCATTCATGGCGACAAAGGCAAGCTTACTGCAGCTCAGGTGCTGGAAAACATCAATGACAATGATATTCATAAACCCAATACAAGCCTTGTTTCTCTCGAAAACACTTCCAATCGTGGTGGAGGCACTTGTTATGATTTTGCCGAGTTTGAACGCATAGCAGAAGTGTGTAAAGACAGAAACCTTCGTTTACACTTAGATGGAGCAAGGTTGTGGAATGCAATGGTACGCAACAATGAGTCAGCACATGCTTATGGTAAATTGTTCGACAGCATTTCTGTTTGTTTGAGCAAAGGTTTGGGTACGCCTGTAGGAAGCTTGTTGCTAGGAAATGCCTCATTTATTCAAAAAGCCATCAGAATACGAAAGGTAATGGGCGGTGGAATGCGACAGGCGGGTTATCTTGCCGCAGCGGGTATCTATGCGCTTGAGCATCACATCAACAGGTTAACCGAAGATCATGAAAAAGCATTTCGCATTGAAAAAGCCCTGCAAAAAAAAGATTTCGTTGGTGAAATCCTTCCGGTGGAAACCAACATGGTTATTTTCGAAATAAACGGAAGATTTACTGCTCAAACATTTGCAGAACACCTCAAATCAAAAGGAATTTTGTGCATTGCCATTTCTCCTAACCATGTAAGAATGGTCACG
>CANHMN010000056.1 GCA_947461645.1 Chitinophagaceae bacterium
AATAACAATTTAGCCTTGTATTTCTTCAATTATTAAAAAAACGCAAAATCAGTAAAAAACACTTTTGGTAATATCAAACTAACTTATACATTTGCAAAAATAAACCCTTTCAGAAAATGTTTTGGACTTTAGAATTAGCATCACACCTTGAAGACGCTCCATGGCCCGCAACCAAAGATGAGCTTATTGATTACAGTATCAGAAGCGGAGCACCCATTGAAGTAATTGAAAACCTTCAGGAGTTGGAGGATGAAGGAGAAATTTATGAAGGACTTGAAGATATCTGGCCTGACTACCCAAGCCAGGAAGACTTCTTCTTCAATGAAGATGAATATTAATCTTCAACCGAATCAACTAAATACTAAAGCTGTTCTACAATGAACAGCTTTTTTTATTTTAACAAGTCAGCCTTTATTTTAGATTGGAATACTTGTACTTGAAGTAAATCATCACCAAGGAAAAGAAGCAAATAATAGAATTACATATCACTACTGGCAACAATTTTTTTTCAATACCATAAATCAGCCAAATCACTGTAGACGCAAATACAATCAGGATCATCCACAAATTAAGATCTTTGACACTCTTGGTTTTCCATGTATGATAAACCTGAGGAATAAAAGTCAAGCTACTGAGTGCAGAGGCAATATGGCCCAATATATTTACCCAATTCATAAAATTTAATTTTAGCAATAAAAAAATGGAATGCCTTTTTACAGGTATTCCATAGTTATTTTGAATTGGATAATAAAAACCTATTGAGAAACTAAAACTTTACTTTACTATTTTTCCATCTGCTCAATAACAGCATTGGTAACTCCTGTAAAGGAGAATCCGCCATCATGAAAAAGATTTTGCATAGTTACCATTTTGGTCATGTCGCTGAACATTACCACACAATAGTTGGCGCAATCTTCTGCAGTTGCATTGCCTAAAGGGCTCATCTTTTCTGCATAATTGATAAACCCATCAAATCCTTTTACACCACTTCCTGCAGTAGTTTTGGTAGGAGATTGAGAAATGGTATTCACCCTCACATGCTTCTTAACACCATAATGATAGCCAAAGCTGCGAGCCACACTTTCCAGCAAAGATTTAGCATCTGCCATCTCATTATAATCAGGAAACACACGTTGTGCAGCTATATAGCTTAATGCTACAACACTTCCCCATTCATTGATAGCATCTTTTTTCATGCAGGCAGCAAGCACCCTGTGAAGGCTCATGGAAGAAATTTCAAAAGTCTTTAGGTTATGAGCGTAATCAATTTCTGTATAATGTTTTCCTTTTCTAACATTCAGGCTCATACCAATAGAATGCAAAATAAAATCTACCCCACCACCAAAATGTTCAACGGCTTTGTTGATGAGGTTGTCAACATCTTCCGCATTACTCACATCACAGGGAACTACAGGTGCATTTATTTTTTCGGCAAGCTTGTTGATTTCACCCATTCTCATGGCAACAGGCGCATTGGTCAATAAAATTTGAGCACCTTCTTCGTGGCATTTCAACGCAGTAATCCATGCAATTGATTTTTCGTCAAGCGCTCCAAAAATAATACCTTTCTTTCCTTTCAAAAGTTGATGAGACATGTGATTTGTTTATGTTGTTGTATAAATTAAGCGTAAAATTAACCCTATTCCTTTAAATAAAAACAAGTTTAAAGTTCAATCAAACCCAAAACTACTATCATCTTCCTATTAATTCTTTGGCATTTTCAATTGCAGCTTCGGTAGGTTGGTCTCCGCTTATCATTTTGGCTATTGAACTGATCCGCTCTTGCTCATTTAGTATTTTTACTTTTGTAACCACACTATTCCCTGAATCAACTTTGCTTACAAAGAAATGCGTATTAGCCTTGGCTGCAATTTGTGGTTGGTGGGTGATGGAAATGATCTGGTGATGAGCTCCTAGTGACTTCATAATCAATCCAACCTGCTTGGCAGCTTCACCACTTATGCCGGCATCAATTTCATCAAAGATAAGCGTTGGAAGCTGTAGCTTTTTGGCAACAAGAGACTTTATGCTCAGCATCAATCGACTCAACTCTCCGCCACTGGCTACTTTGCTAATTGGCTCCATTCTACCCGATTTGTTGGCATCAAACAAAAACTGAACCTCATCGGTGCCATCAGCAGAAATCGGTTTTTCATTCAACTTAACCTGAATTGAAGCGTTGGGCATTCCCATTTTATGCAACAAAGCATTGGTTTGTTTTTCCAAATCCGGAACAGCTGACTTTCTGTTTTTTGAAAGCTGTTGCGCAATAACTATACACTCACGGTAAAGCGTATTCGCCTCTTTTTCCAGAATACTGATTCTGTTAAAATCCCGCTCTTTGTCGTTTGATTTGGTCTCTAGTTGTTGTTGAATTTTCAGCAGCGCTTCTGTTGAATTTACATTGTGTTTTTTATACAAAGTATACCCTGCAGACAAACGGTCATTGATGATACTCATGCGTTCTGCATCAAAATTCAACTTGTTTTCCAATGTTTCAAGTTCGTCAGAAATGTCTTGGAATTCTATGACAGTACCGTTGAGTCTTTCAGCCAACTTGCCGATTTCATGATGAAAACCGGATAAGGCAGAAAGTTTTGTGCTGAGTTGCTTTATGATAGGAACCAAAGGTTGTTCAGAAGAACTAAAAGCTCCTACTACAGTAGATAGTTGCTGTTTGATCTGCTCTGCATTGGAAAGCAGCTTCAACTCTTCTTCCAAATCTTCCAGCTCATTGTTCTTGAGAGAAAGTGAGGTAAGTTCTTCCAGCAAATAATGGTGATAGTCAGCTTCCTTCAACATTTGCTCGTAGGCTTCTTTCAACTTGGAAAGCTCTTTGGAGGTTTGGGTAAACAAGCCAAATTTAGATTTCAGTTCAAGCAAAAGTGAATGATGGTCTGAAAGGGCATCTAAAACATTTATTTGAAAGTCCTGTGCATGTATTTCCTGTGTATCAAATTGTTGATGCAAATCAACCAGCAAGGAACAAAGTGATTTCAACTGCGTAAGATTAACCGGAGTATCATTAATGAAAGTCCTTGATTTGCCTGTTGAAGAAATTTCCCTACGTATAACAAGTTCAGCTTCATAGTCGAGTTCATTGTTTGCACAGAAAGCTCTTATCTCCTCATCCTTTTCCAGCTGAAAGACGCCCTCTACCAAACATTTATTATTAGTGTCGCGCAAAGCGCTACTGTCTGCCCTGTTGCCTAGAATAAGACCCATTGCCCCCATCAGGATACTTTTACCTGCACCGGTTTCACCAGTGATTATGTTCAAACCATCGGTAAATTGAAGTTCCAATTCATCAATGATGGCATAATTTTTTATGTAGAGCCTGCTAATCATTTATACAAAGCAAATTAATGAAAAGTTATGGGTAATGCTGTAAATTGATTTCAGCTCAAAAAACTTTATCCAAAAAAAAAGTCTACCGAAGTAGACTTTACCTATTTTCATCAATAAAATTATTTTACCACTACAGCATCGGCGAGATCAGCGTCAGCGAGAATTCTTCCGCAGTTTTCGCAAACCATAATTTTCTTGCGAAGTTTTATTTCACTTTGCTTTTGAGGAGGAATAGCATGAAAGCAACCTCCGCAACTGTCTCTTTCAACAGGCACTACAGCCAACCCATTTCTGTAATTTTTTCTGATTCTGTCGTACCCGGCTAGCAACCTTTCATCAGCTTGACTTCTTGCTGTTGTGGAAGCCTTATTGTAGTGAGTTTCTTCTTTTTCTGTTTCTTGAATAATTTTTTCCAATTCACCTTTTTTAGCACTCAAGTTGCTTTCTTTTGATCCAACAGCTTTTTTAGCGAGGTCAAGTTGGCGAACTTTATCTGCCATTTCTTCCGTGGCATCTTTGATGTGTTTTTCGCAAAGCTTTTCTTCAAGCTGCTGCATTTCAATCTCTTTATTGATTGCTTCAAACTCACGATTGTTTTTCACATTATCGCTTTGCTTTTCGTATTTGGCAATGAGTGCCTTTGCATCTTTAATGCCTTCTTGCCTTTGAGCGATAAAATCCTGTATACCGTTTATTTCTTCTTCAATACGAGTTTGACGAGCATGTAAACCTTCGATTTCATCTTCAAGGTCTTTTACTTCAATAGGCAATTCTCCTTTGAGAATCTGAATTTCATCCAACTTGCTGTCAATTTTCTGAATAAGAATCAAGGAAGACAATTTTTCCTCTACTGAAAAATCTTTTACTGCGGCCATTTGTTATGATTTGATTTGGTGACCAGGTCTTTAATCAAAACTTACGATGAGTTATTTTGCCTTAATGGGAAATAAAATACCGTACAGGATTGGTGTTGACCTTGGATTTAAGGAGTGCGAAGTTAGGGAAATTTTGTCGTAAAATGGCATCAAATAGTTCAATTGTATACTGTTCGCTCTCAAAATGGCCGATATCAGCCAACAAAATACTGTTGTTTGCATCAAAAAATTCGTGGTATTTGATGTCAGAAGTTAAATAAACATCAGCCCCTGCCTTTATCGCTGCTGAGGTCAAAAAGCTTCCTGAGCCACCACAAACGGCTACTTTTTTGATCATTTTACCCAAAAATGGAGTGTGTTTAACCACTGCAAGTCCAAAAATTTTAGTGAGTTGTTCTAAAAAGAAAGATTCATCCACTTCAGTTGGGAGCTCCCCCAATAAACCTGCACCAACATCTTGTAAGGAGTTGTTTAGATTGAACAAATCAAAGGCTACCTCTTCATAGGGATGATTTTCCTTCATAGCTTTTAAAACCGCTGACTGCAGCCAAAAAGGGAAAACCACCTCAATTTTCTTTTCCTGAGTGGTTTCACGGATACCAATTTGTCCAGCGTATGGATTTGCTTCTATTCCCGGCTTAAAACTTCCTGTACCCTCCGAAACAAAACTGCACTCGCTATAATTGCCAATATTTCCTGCTCCAGCATTAAAAAGAGCATTCAACAGACTTTCAGCATGGCTTTCCGGAACATACACTGCAAGCTTCAACAATTGATTTGATTTGGGCAACAAAATTCTGCGATTGATAAGCCCCAATCTATTTGCTATCACTGCATTCACGCCATGCAACACATTATCTATGTTGGTATGGCAAGCGTAAATAGCAACGTTGTTTCTGATGGCCTTTAAAACAGTTTTCTCCACATAGTTGTTGCCATTGATTTTCTTCAGCCCCTTAAAAATTATGGGGTGATGGGCAATGATAAGATTGCAACCCGCAGAAATTGCTTCCTCCACAACCTCTTCTGTTACATCAAGCGTGAGCAATACCCCAGAGCAATTTAACTGTCCATCGCCTATGATTAAACCAGCATTGTCGTAGTCTTCTTGCAAACTAAGTGGAGCTACTTTTTCCAAAACGGAGGTAATTGTTGAAATCGTCATGAAATAAAAATAGGCCATTTTTTATTTCGACAGTTAAATCAATGTAAAAGCAAAAAATTAAAAATTAAAAACTAAAGAGGTTGCACAATAATATAATTGTTACAGGTATCACAACATACCATCGGAAGACCACGTTTGTATTCCTCGAAATCGCTTGGCGAAATGCAAGCTTATTACTTATTATAAATTTTTTAATATGGATTAGTCCCAATTAAATACCATAAATAACATATTGATTTAAAATATTAACATTTAATAATGAGAATAACTCATTTGCATTAAGTTTATTCTATATTTTTAAACGGCTGTACTTTAATACCCTAAAGTACCTAGCACCTTATTTTCTTTTTTTGTTAAGTAAAAACAAAAAAAAATCAGCCCTTGCACAATAAGTTGGCATTTTTTGTGTTTATAGTGTTGTGTTGAACTCGTTCGGCACAATTAATAAAACAAAAGCCAATCCTATGAAAGTCCTAAACCTGGTGCAAACCAGCTGTTTATTGGTATTATGTACCTTAATCAGCATTCAAACAAACGCACAAGCTCCAACTGCAAACTTCTCAGCCTCTAACGTTTCCGGTTGTGCTCCTCTCCTGGTAAATTTCACCGATCAATCTTCAAATGCTCCTACGAATTGGAGATGGACTTTAGGTAATGGTACAAACTCTATATCTCAAAATCCTTCTGTTGTATATTTTGATCCTGGTACTTACACCGTAAAATTAGTTGCAAGAAATGCAAATGGAAGTGATTCTTTAACAAGAGTTGCTTTTATTACCGTTTATGCCAAGCCAACTGTAGACTTTTCGGGTTCAACCCTTACAGGATGTGCTCAACGATTAACCACTACATTTACAGATCTTAGTTTGCCAGGCAGTGGAACCATCAGCAGCAGACAATGGGATTTGGGGGATGGTACATTTAGTAGTTTTCAAAGCCCAACACATACTTACAACTCCACAGGAAACTTCAATGTATCGTTGATGGTTAAGAATAGTTTTGGATGTCAAAATTCACTTACAAGAACTGCGTACATCACAGCTGTTGGCAAACCTGTTTCAAATTTTACTGCTCCAGTAACTTCAAGCTGTGGAGCACCTTTTACAGTTAACTTTCAAAACACTACAACTGGAACAGGAAACCTTTCCTTTCTTTGGTCTTTTGGCGATGGAACTACTTCTACTGATTTAAATCCAACAAAAACTTACAATACAGCTGGTACCTATACCGTAAGATTGATTGCTACCAATGAAACTGGTTGTAAAGACACCATCATTAAATCTAATTTCATCAGAGTAGGTAGCGTTAGAACCAACTTTACCATACCTGCAGCAATTTGCGTTAATTCAACTTTAAACATTGTTAACAATACCAACCCTACAACAGCTCTTTCTTCATGGAGCTTTGGAGATGGTACCACTTCAACAGATTTCAATCCAAGTAAAATATATACTACTCCGGGTTCATACACCATTAAATTGGTAAATGATTTTGGAGCCTGCAGAGATTCTATAACCAAAAATATTATAGTAAGAAGCGTTCCTACTGCAGAATTCAGTGCTGATCCATTAACAACCTGCGATACCATTTTAGCCGTTCAATTTGACAACCAAAGTATAAATGGCAGCAGCTTTGTTTGGACATTTGGTGATAGCTCAACATCTACAATTACAAATCCTTTGCATACTTACAGAAGCATCAATGATAAATTTTTTACTGTAAGTTTATCTGTAACTGCTGCAAATGGTTGTAAAGCTTCTGTTACCAAGAACAATTACATTTCCATAAAAAGACCAAGTGTTAGCATTACCAATTTCCCTGCTGCAGGTTGTGCACCATTGGCATTTAGTCCTATTCCAGTTATTGACAGCACTTTTACTGTTGCTAGCTACTTCTGGGATTTTGGAGATGGTGTAACTTCTACTGAACAAAATCCAAATCATACCTACAACACAAGAGGCAAGTACACAGTTACGCTTATTATTGTAACTTCCAATGGCTGTGTTGATACCGTTAAATACAACAATATCATTAAGGTTGGGTATGAACCTCATCCAGATTTTTCGGCTTCTGCAACCAGCGCTTGTGCTTCTACTCAAATTGTTTTTACCGACTTAACACCTGCAGAAGATTCTGTAACCCAATGGATATGGAATTTCGGTGACGGAACCTTTTCTACAGCTCAAAACCCTTCTCACCTTTTTGTTGATACTACAACCGAAGAAGATTGGTTTGACATTAAATTGACTGTTTTCGACAATGGTTGTAAAGCCTCTGTTACTTTTGAAAATTACATTCAGATTTTCGCTCCTATTGCAAAATCTACCGTTGCATCATACTGCAACGACAGATTAAAATGGGCATTTTCCAACAAGTCGAAAGGAGCTACCAGCATAGTTTGGGATTTTGGTGACGGAGAAACATCCACAGAAAACAATCCTGTTCACTATTATCCTCAAACAGGTGTTTACATTGCAACAATAACTGCATACAACAGCAATACAGGTTGTAGCGATGTGTTCAGAAGAACTATATATGTAATTGACCAAGTTCCTGATTTTACTGCAACACAAACCACCATTTGCAAAACAGAGGGCACTACTTTTACAGCAACTGATATTACGCCTGCTTACTTCACATCATTTGGATGGAATTTTGGTGATGGTGTAACAGGAAGTGGAATTTCATTAACAAAAAACTACTTTAATTCTGGCTTATATACTGTAAAACTTACTACAAGAAATAGAAATGGTTGTATAGATGTAGTAACTAAATCTCAGTACATCACTGTAAATGGCCCTAAGTCTTCATTTGATACCACTTTGAGAAATTCATGTATTGCGAGCAACATCATTTTCACTAACAATTCAACGAGTGATGGAAGAAATTCTATTTCTCAATGGATCTGGAATTTCGGTGATGGCACTATTGATACATTGAACTCTCCTGCTCCTGTTTCACATGCTTATGCTACAGCAGGGAACTACACAGTGTCATTGAAAACAATTGATACATATGGCTGCAGCGACGTTATAAGTGCAAACAACATGATTAATATTTCTACACCTCAAGCCAATTTCACTGCGTTGGATACCATTGGCTGCCCGAATTCAACAATCAGGTTTAACAATACCTCCCTTGGAAGCTATATTACATTTGCCTGGAATTTTGGTGATGGAAATACCTCAACCGATATTCACCCAACTCACAGTTATGCTGCAAATGGTAGCTATACCGTTAAATTGACTGCAACGAACAATTATGGTTGCAGTGATACAAAAGAATTGAACAACATCATTGATGTGGTTACACCTGTGGCTGCATTTACCGCGAGCGACTATGTAGGAAACTGTCCTCCACTTATTGTTAATTTTACCAACCAATCAAGCAACTACCTTTCTCAAACTTGGAACTTCGGCGACAATACAAGCACACTTACAGACAACCCTTCTCACTTCTACTCTATTTCCGGAACATTTGATGTAGTATTGACTGTTAAAGGTCCTGGAGGATGTACTGCAAGTTCTGCGCCTGCAACAATTACTGTTCATGGTCCAAGAGGTTCTTTCAGCTATGACAAAACATCTATTTGTCCAAACGTTGCTGTGAATTTTACAGCTAATACTTTTAATACAA